>NZ_JACJSH010000077.1:0-27530 GCF_014698055.1 Nostoc sp. FACHB-133 | reverse complement strand
CGAGTTCTGTCAAAGAGATTGTTGTAGTGACCCATGCTACGAAGCGGTCTTTCTTGACCAAGGTTGGGACGGTCTACTACTATTTCTAAGATACAAGGTTGGGTGAAGCGGAGCGCAACCCAACATATATCAATTAGGTTACGCAAAGCCTCCAACGCCACTTGCTACAACGCGGGAAACCCGCACAACGCAGTGGCTCCCAACCTACAATTTTTTTGCAACATTTTAGCCTTGATATGCCATTACGGTGTGTTAGCAACAGTGCAACACACCTTCCATTTATAAATCTCTATCCTTTTATGGGTAGAGTATTCATAATTCTGAATTTTGACTAATGCACCAAATTTTCTTGTTTAAGTTGCTCTTTGGCTAAAGCCAATGCTTGATGAGCATTTCTAAACTTTGTTTCATCCGTAAATTTGTTATCAAAACACTTTAGATAAGCTTCCAAATATCTAATCCGTAAGCGTGGATCAGCCGGAGTCAGAAGAAAGGGGAGGTCAGCTTCAACCATAAACCGTATAGCCAACAAGGGTATAGGGCTACGAAGTGGACGAAAGTCTGGATTGTGCATACCGGGAGTTTCATTACGTTTATGAAATTCTCCTATCATCAGTCCTGACTCAACAAACAAAGGTTTAAGTTTTTGTTGGACACTATCTATTAATTTACAAGCGTCCTCTATATGGACATCAGGAAAAATAAGTAAAAAAGCTTTGTTTATTGCTAACTCCTGCTCTTTAACTTCCATTTTCAGAAAGATATCTTTATAGCGTCCAACAATCTCTTCTAATTGTTCTGGATACAAATATTTGGTACGAATAACTGCTAGACGAATACTATTTGACTTGAGAGAGTGAGGTACAAAAGGGCAAACTGCACCGGGTCTTCCTAACTTAGGATGAGGTCTTGCTAAAAAACTTTTCACCCACTCTATAGTTTCAAGTAAGTAAGGACGGTCTTCGTATTCCTGGAGTTGTTCGATTTCAAGAATTGTATATAGTTGCATCAGCTTAGGTGAAATAGAAGAATTGTTGAAATCTGAATCCAAATTATGTGCCTAAAACTAACTATTATCTAAGTAAACAAAACAAGCCTTGACTTTTTGATTTTTGGTTTATTTATAGTTTGTAGGAAATAAAAATGCTAAGGCATTTTTGCGAGTCAAAAAAATTACACTAATCAATACACAAAAATATTTTCACACAAAACAAGTTGTGCTTATTACTTTTTGGTATTTGAGCTGAAAGACATACATCATGTATTATCCAGTAGATGCTCTTACTTTTTTACACTCTTAAGCTTCCATGATTTTTAACAAAGATATTATAAAGTTTATATCCAAATAGTTATTTTTACTGTAAAAGTTTAGTTTTTACTGAACATCCTAACATCAAGTTGATGTTTTTTATACACACATATTTTTTGTCTAAATACTTACTTTTGGCGTTCCTCCTTGGTATCTTCGCTAGAAGAAGGTATTGTATTTATGCTATATTATACTTAATAAGTACTTACGTACTGTACACAAGAATCATGTTCTGTATCAACTTAAATATGTCATTTCAGATTTTTATTAATCATTTTCTGATGGTAAATAGACTTGTGCTGTAGAGGCAATATCCTTCGGGTACTCGATTGGAGAAATCATAGAGCAGCTGCTTTGTGTCTACATGAATTGCCCATACACAGTTTATGCTTTTTGACAATAGCTGAATCGTATTGATCTATATTTGGTCTTTCCTGTCAATGCGTAAGTCCTGCTATTCTTCATGAAGATGCGCTTAATTTAAATGAACCCTCATTTCTACGAGAGGCTTATGCCAACGCGCTGCATCTCCCAGAGAAGGACGCAAAGGAAGAGAGGATTTAAGAATTATTCAGTAAAAATCTAGAGATTAAAGAGTAAGACAAGGCCAGTTGCTACAAGTTTGGGAGCCAAGGTTGTAGTAACTGGCTCCCTTACAGAATTAAATATTAGTTTAATTGCCAGTTCCTTATTTATCAGCAAATTCTTTCACCACTGCCATAGCATCAGAAGGAATCTGCGTAATTAGGCGAAATGGAAATGCTTTAGTTGAAGCAAACTGAGCATAATCTGGTGTCAGAAACACGGCGTAGTTTTTAGCTTCTGGGGTCATCTGTGCAGCAAACGCTAAAGTTATAGCTTTAAGGTACTTGCGAATATCTGCTGCTTGTTCGCCTACAACTTCACCGCCACTAATGGGTGTATTTGGTTGTCCGATCTGATCCATAGTTTTACTGGGGTCTTTTACACTCAGATGAGTACCCCCAACTATACCAATTAGCCATTTTGGGGATGGAATTTTGTCAAATCCCACAATCTGTTCAGTTAAAGCTGGGGTGGTTTTATCTGCGGAACCTGCTAACACTAGAGTCGGAATTTGCACCTTAGTTAACCCAGTTTCGCCATAAATCAAAGAAGTTGTAGGATTGAGAGCGATCGCCTGTTTTATTCTCGTATCCCGTAATTGATAGGTATTTTCTGGCAGTTCTTGGGCGATGCACTGCATAGCTTCTCCTAGACTTAAGATAGCCAAGTTCTTTTTGCAGCGTTGTTTGAGCCGTTCTAGTTGTAACTCGCCTCCCGCCAGTGCTAAAGCTGTACCACCACCAAAAGAATAACCAACAACCATCGCGTTCATGGTCGCAAGTTTCCCTTGTAGGGGATGATTAGTTGTTTGGTTGAGCTTTTCTAATTCGTCGAGAATAAAACTAATATCTTGAGGGCGATTTAAAAACTCTTGAGGCTTCACAGGTCTGGTTTTGCCCTGTAATGCAGAATTAATATTATCCTCATTACTACCAGGATGTTCTAAAGCAGCTACTACATAACCGTGGGATGCTAAATGTTCTGCCAGGTAACGCAAGTCCGTGCGGACTGATCCTAAGCCGTGAGAAAAGACAATTAAGGGTTTATTGGCAGTTGCATCATTTGACCAGTAAATATCAACTGGAATTTTGCGATCGCGCTTTTGGTCATTCAGGCTTAAGTTGAGTATTTTTACTTGAGCCGTTCCTGGCTGGCTGGGATCAAAAGGGAAAGCAATCTGCGGTGTTATCGAGTCGAGTCGGGGAGCAATGGCTAGCATAAATTGCTGCGTGCGCCAAAAAGCTGTATTCAAACTCCCTGCAACTATAAAAGCTTTTGGTAAATCAATTTCTAAGCGTTTACTCGGATAAGCAGCGATAAAACTCAGTATAGACAGACCCTGCGGCGCAGTAGAGCCTAATACCAATCCTCCTCTCAGTGCTTGTACCCCAGCATTGTCCTTTCGAGCTAAAGCTGTAGCGAAGTCATTGAGAATAGTTGTGCCAATCTGAGTATTAAGCAACTTATTAATGGTGACAACGTTCATCGGTATATTCATACCTAGTGCCCCTAATAGGAAGCGGCGTTGTTGTTCAGATAATCCTTTAGTGTAAGACTGCAAGCTCCTAGGCAATTCCCCTGTTTTGGCAGCGTTTTGCAACTCAGTCAGGGAAATGGATTCTGTAAATACACCCAAACGCACAACAACAGTGTCAGCCGCAATAGCCGAAGTATTTACCCCAAACTGTGTAAGTACAATTGCACTAAATAAACCTGCAACTGTCTTAAGACTTCTCCAACTTCTTCCCATAAATATTTATACCAACTATTACTTAAGGGAATATAACGAATATTTGTGTATTTGACTACCCCTTTAATCGTTCAGAAATCAAAGCAGATTTTTTCCTGAACTTGATAGGAATCGCCCCAATCCGCTCAAAGCAATCAAAGCTCATCAAAAGTAACGAATTGTAGAATTCATCACAGCTAAAAATTTGGGCATGAATCAGTGTTAACAGCCACAAAAGTCTGATTGTTTCTCCGCTAGGTTTAATACTGTAACTAAACTATAGAACAGGCGAAGCGATGCCTGCGGTGGTAAACTACGCATCTCCAATTTGCACTTTTTGTCGGCTGATATCCTCATCAAATTTTAGATTTTGGATTTTGAATTATTAAATACAAAATTCTCTTAGTTACAAAAGTTTCAGCATTTCTCTCACTTTCAGCAATGTCAAAATTTTGTTAGCAACAATCAAAAATCATTTATCCAGAGCAACTAGATTTATGTATGTGGTCATCTAGAAACTAAAGTTCAAAATTGAGTGAATGCAATTTTTTTGACAGCACATTTTAAACGCCTGCTTAATGTTTCGTCTTTGCCTTTTAGAAGGTGTTGCAGAGGTGTTGCAAGTCGATAGTCTTACTGCTGTAGCTGCACTATCATTACTCATTAAATTCTACTAGCCGCATCAACAATTTTTCTTGGCTTTATGCGTCGCAGACTCCGCTATATTTTAATTTTGTTACTCTCCTTGAGTATTATTACACTGTGGTGGCCTGTGAATGATTCTGATTGTAATTTCGGGGATCTTTTAGTATCAAAAACTAAAAAATTTCAAGTAAATGCTACTAAGGTTATTGTTCAGCCGTGGCGTGGTCGTCACCATGTATATGGAATCTTTATGATTCCTAATGAATACAAACAAGCTCCATTTTTTGTAGTAACAGTCCAAGGTGCCGGCAGTTACTGTTCAAAACAATTTGGTTATAAAAAAAACTTTAATGGTATCTTTGCTGAACCAGGAACTTATTTGGTGCAGAAGTTTGTTAGAACTCGAACGGCTTTGCGGCTCATTTTCCAAGGTTTGTACTTCCAAATCAATGATAAACAGAACTGGACGTTGACTTTACCTGAACCAAATACCACTACCGCTACGTCTAATTAGTGATTTGTTCTTGAATCGAACTTACACAAACAATAGTCAAAACCCCGATTTTAGACGTAAAGTAGCTTATTGCCCCTACCGCCTGTACTGTTGCGTAAGTCCTATTTAATTACGAATTATTCCCTCTACTTGGTGGTTGAGTTTGCAAAACCTGATTCTTATTTAACAAGTTACTAGTAGCATTGACCACAATCTGCGCTGCTCCTGTAAAAAACGATCGCTCGATAGTCGCTGGAACATCACTTGGTTGATGATAGTGCGGAGTCCGTAAATTTGCTGTATCTGTCACTAGCACAGCACCCACACCCTGATACCAAAATGGTGCATGATCGCTACGTAAAGTGTCCGGTGTCAGTAAACCTTTAAAAGGAATTGGTAGTATTAGGACTGGTGGCAGATTTGATTCCTGTTTATTCAGGGCGCTTGAGGGGAGAATCTGTGAGCTTGGAAAGGCATTCAGCAAAGGCAAATGTTCTGTATCACCAACCACTGCCAAAAAGTCGCCCTTGTCACTAGGTGGTGTAACGGGCAAACCCGCCGGGTATTTCTGACACCCAACAGTGTAACAAGCATAACCAACCATATCCATAACGATCGCTCCGCCTAAGTTTTGCAAGCGTGGTGTCTTGCTCACAAAAGCCTGACTACCCAAAAGTCCTGTTTCCTCTTGGTCAAAAAAAGCTAGTTGTAATGTCCGTGGTGTGGGGCGAGAACCGAGCAACCGCGCAACTTCTAGCACTACAGCTACACCACTAGCGTTATCATCAGCACCGGGGGATAAAGCAACAGTGTCGTAATGCGCTGCGACGAGAATTGCTTTAGCGGCTTTGTTAGTCCCTATACGTTCAGCAAAAATATTTACACCCTCAGAGAACTTTTCTAATTTGGGCTTCCAGCCGAATTTTTTCAGTTCAGTTGTGATATAAGTGCGAGTGAGCGATCGCTCTTTTGTCGTGTAACGCTGAAAATTTAACTTTTGGATATGGTTTAATAGCTCATCAGCAGACACTTGTAGGGCATCATCAACTTTTTTTAACTCTAGTTGTGGTTGCGGCGTTTCTACAGGAATGCTTTCAACAATTCCTGGTGAGGGACGCTGTTCAAAAAACGTCTGGCTTATGCTACCCACGACGGCAAATGCCATCAGCATCAACAGCATCAGCCAAATCCATTTTCTCATGTGATTTATCCTTGGCTTCCTGACTTAGGGTAGCGCAAACCCCAAATTAGTCCACTTTGTATTAAAAGGAAAAATTTTAGTTAGCGGAGAGGCTATGCTTAATAAGAAAATTATCTCAAAGGGGTTGGTCGAGGTTCTTTCAATGGAGGAGATCGTCAAGACACACTGGAATTAACAACAGGAACTTATACTGTTGGCATCTCAGGAACAACGATCGCCTTCCAGATTAGTGAGTTCATTACTATGGAGACTTCCGGGTTTGAGAAACTGATCGCGGGTCGCACAACTTATGATTTCACAAGTTTGACCAATGGCCAGACAATTACTGCTGCCTAAACGAGTCAACCAATCAAGAAAAGACCCAACACAATTGTCCTTGGTGCTGGGACACGATCTGACTCGTTTGCTAGAACGATTTCAGATTCGACATCCAGCGTTCTGCTGTCATATTTTTATGGTATCTTGTTGGGTTTGGCATTGGTCATAGACAGTCCACAGCAATCAGTATCTAAACATTGTCTACTGTTAACTAGAGAACCCAGCAAAGAAGTCTAGAGTTTCCTTCAATGCTTTGATGAAAATATCAATTTCCTCGCGGGTGTTGTAGAAAGATAGACTTGCTCGTGCGGTTGCAGCAAGACCTAAGTAACGGTGTAATGGTTGTGTGCAGTGGTGTCCAGAACGGATTGCAATGCCTTCTTGATCTAATAATGTAGATAAGTCGTTAGCGTGGACTTCTCCGGCTGTGAATGATGCCAGAGCGGCTCTACCTTCACCTTTAGCATTGGGTTTGGGGCCGTAAATTCTAATTTGGGGAATTTGCTCTAATTGTTGGAACAAATAAGCGGTTAATTCTGCTTCATAGGCGTGGATTTTATCCATGCCGATACTGCTAAGATAATCTATCGCAGCACCAAGTGCGATCGCTTCTCCAATTGCAGGTGTACCAGCTTCAAATTTATGCGGTAATTCTGCATAAGTTGAATGGTCTAAATACACCTCTGCTATCATCTCACCACCGCCAAAAAATGGTGGCATTGACTCTAGCAATTCCAACTTGCCATACAAAAATCCTATCCCAGTTGGCGCACACATTTTATGGCCCGAAGCTACCAACCAATCACAATCTATCTGCTGCACATCGACAGGGTAGTGGGGAACACTTTGGCAAGCATCGACTAAGAATTTAGCACCGTATTTGTGTGTGATCGCACCAATTTCTTTCACTGGGTTAATGCAACCCAAAGTATTAGAAATATGCACCACCGACACCAACTTGGTTTTGTCGGAGATCAGCTTTTTATACTGTGACAAATCAAAAGTTTCTTCAGGTGTCAGTTCCACGAATTTCAGTACTGCACCCGTTTTTTGTGCTACCAATTGCCAAGGCACAATATTACTGTGGTGTTCCATCACCGACAGAATAATTTCATCCCCAGGCTGCAAATTATTCATTCCCCAACTGTAAGCTACTAGGTTAATCGCTTCACTTGCGTTGCGGGTGTAGACGATTTCCTGACGGGATGCAGCATTAATGAATTTGGCAACTTTATCTCTAGCACCTTCATAAGCATCAGTAGCTTTGGCGCTCAGGGAATGGGCACCTCGATGCACGTTAGCATTATAGTGTTCGTAATAATCCCGTAGAGTATTTAATACGAATAGAGGCTTTTGCGATGTCGCCGCATTATCGAGATAAACCAGGGGTTTCCCGTTGACTTCCTGATGCAATATCGGGAAGTCAGCGCGAACTTTATCAGCAAGGGTTTTGGTAGAGGTGAAAGTCATTGGTAGATTAGTTATTACTCATTAGTCAGGGACTTGAGATTATTGACTGTGTTTAAAAGGATTTCTCGCAGAGAAGGAACTGGTATTTTGTTGATAACTTCAGCAGCGAAGGCGTTAATTAATAACTTCCGAGCATCGTTTTCATCAATTCCCCGACTTTGCAGATAGAATATTTCATCATCTTCCAATTGGCTAACGGTAGCACCGTGAGCGCACTTTACATTATCCGCAGTAATTTCCAATTGGGGTTTGGTATCAACTCTGGCTTTAGATGATAGCAGCAAATTGCGATTCAACTGGGCTGCATTTGTCAACTGCGCTGGTTTGGGTACAAAAACTTTACCATTGAATACCGCATGAGCGCGATCGCCTACAATACATTTATGCAATTGGTCACTTGTACCGTGGGGATAGTTGAGTGCGATCGCACTGTGAGTATCAGACAACTGCTTACCATAAATTATCGTCAAACCATTGAGAGTAGTCTGTGTCTGCTCACCAGTTTGCAAAATCTCCAAATTGTGCCGTGACAACTTTGCACCTAAAGTTATGGCATGACAAGTATATCGACTATCACGAGCCTGTGCGATCGCAGTTTTCCCAATATGAAAAGCTTCTGCACCTTCCCACTCAACCCTAGTGTGACTCACCTCAGCATTGTCACCAACCCAAACTTCCGTAACCGCGTTAGTTAAGTAAACTCCCCCCTCTTGTGGGGTAGGCATCTTGCCTGCCACATACTCTTCAACCAAACTCACCTGCGAACCACTTTCCGCCACCACCAAACAACGCGGCTGCGAAATCGTCGCCGTCTCACTCGCAACCGAAATAAACACCAAATGAACTGGCGTTTCAACTACCACATTCTTCTTCACCCACACCACAGCTGCATCAGTTATTCCAGCCGTATTGAGAGCGGTAAAAACCTCTTGCGCTCCCTCAGCTTGAGCTAAATACTGCCGTACACCCTCCTGCTCAACCGCAGACAAGCCAGCCAAATTACTCACCACAATTCCAGATGGCAAATCTGAAACTGCGGATAACTCCGGCGCAAAAACGCCATTCACAAATACCAAACGACTATTAGCCGCTTCTGGCAAAATATCAAATTCTAAAGACGCGTAATTTACCGTCTCTACATTAAATTGAAGCTTTCGCAGAGACGACAAATCAGTAAATCGCCATTCTTCCTCGCGGGTGGTGGGAATAGTTGAGTGGCGTACCCAACTAGCAGCACCTTCACGTAATTCCTGTAACCATCCCTCTGTTTTGGGTGCAGTTACCTGATTTAACAATTCAGTTAGATAGGTATCTTTATCTAAAAGAGTCGATGTCAAACTGACTAAATTCGAGTTTGGTATTGGACTGGGAGATACTTGAATACTCATTACACACCCACCTCAGCTGCAAACTCTTCCAGCACCCAGTCATAACCGCGAGACTCTAATTCCAGCGCTAATTCCTTACCACCACTCGTAATAATCCGCCCCTGTGCCATCACATGCACAAAATCAGGCACAATATAATCGAGTAATCGTTGGTAGTGAGTAATCAAAATTGTCGAATTTTCTGGACTTGCCAGTTGATTTACCCCATTCGCCACAATTCGGAGCGCGTCAATATCCAAACCCGAATCAGTCTCATCCAAAATTCCTAACTTTGGTTCCAGCAGCGCCATTTGCAGAATTTCATTCCGCTTTTTCTCACCACCAGAAAACCCTTCATTCAAACTCCGACTGAGAAAACTGGGATTCATCTTCACCACATCCAGCTTTTCCTCAATCAAATCGTCAAAATCAAAAGCGTCTATTTCCTCTAAACCTTGCGCCTTGCGACGGGAATTGTACGCCACCCGCAAGAAATCCAAATTGCTCACACCCGGAATTTCTAACGGATACTGAAACGCCAAAAATACACCACTTCTAGCCCGTTCCTCCGGCTCCAACTCCAGCAGATTTTGTCCCTGAAAAATTACCTCACCGCCAGTCACCTCATACGCCGGATGCCCAGCCAACACCTTAGAAAAAGTACTCTTACCAGAACCATTCGGCCCCATAATCGCATGAATTTCACCCGATCGCACCTCCAGATTCACACCCTTAAGAATCGGTGTCCCATCAACATTAGCCGTCAGATTCCGTACTGACAGCACAACTTCACTATTTTCAATAATCATCTTCTCTCCCTTCTCTCTTCTCTTGCTTTGCGCTCTTTGCGCCCTTTGCGGTTCGTAATCTTCCAAAAGATAAACACAGAACGCCGATGTCCCTATGTTTATCCTTGCTTCCACTTATCCAACACTGCCTTCCAACTTCAAACTCAACAACTTATCAGCTTCCACAGCAAACTCCATCGGTAGCTGATTAAAAACATCCTTACAGAAGCCGCTAATCATCATCGAAATAGCATCTTCCGAAGAAATGCCCCGTTGAGCAAAGTAAAATAACTGATCTTCCCCAATCTTAGAAGTAGAAGCTTCATGCTCCACCTTCGCACCGTTATTTTGCACCTGAATATAAGGGAAAGTGTTGGCATGGGCATTATCCCCAATCAGCATTGAGTCACACTGAGAATAATTTCTCGCCCCTTTAGCCGTCGGGTTAACTTTCACCAAACCCCGGTAACTATTACTAGAATTACCTGCGGAGATTCCTTTAGAAATAATTGTACTGCGGGTATTCTTACCTACGTGAATCATTTTACTACCCGTATCAGCTTGCTGATGATGATTTGTCAGCGCCACCGAGTAGAACTCACCCACAGAGTTATCACCCACCAAAACACAGCTAGGATATTTCCAAGTAATTGCCGAACCTGTTTCTACTTGAGTCCAGGAAATTTTAGAATTTACGCCCTGACACAAACCGCGCTTGGTGACAAAGTTGTAAATACCGCCTTTACCGTTGGCATCACCAGCGTACCAGTTTTGCACTGTGGAGTATTTAATTTCAGCGTTGTCGAGGGCGACGAGTTCCACAACAGCGGCGTGCAACTGGTTGCTGTCATACATCGGTGCGGTGCAACCTTCGAGGTAAGAAACATAACTACCTTCTTCGGCGACAATCAAAGTCCGCTCAAATTGTCCCGTGTCACCAGAGTTGATGCGGAAGTAGGTAGACAGTTCCATTGGGCATTTCACGCCTTTAGGAATATAGACAAAAGAACCATCGCTAAATACGGCGGCGTTCAAGGCGGCAAAATAATTGTCAGCTATAGGAACAACACTACCCAAATATTTTTTGATTAGTTCTGGGTGTTCTTGCAACGCTTCCGAAAACGAACAGAAAATAACGCCATCTTCCGCTAGCTTCTCTTTAAATGTAGTGGCGACAGAAACGCTATCGAAAATTGCATCAACGGCGACATTTGCCAGCCGCTTCTGTTCAGATAGGGAAATGCCTAACTTCTCGAAGGTTTCTAAAAGGGTTGGATCAACTTCATCCAAGCTGTTTAGTTTGTCTTTCTTACGTTTTGGCGCTGAATAGTAAATAATATCCTGATAATTTATTGGCGGATACTTGACATTCGGCCAAGTTGGTTCCGTCATTTTTTGCCACTGGCGATAAGCTCTGAGGCGAAAGTCCAGCATGAACTGCGGCTCGTTCTTCTTAGAGGAGATCAAGCGGATAACGTCCTCGTCTAGTCCACGCGGAATGGTGTCGGCCTCAATGTCCGTGACAAAGCCGTACTTGTAGGGTTGGTTGACTAAGGTTTTGACAGTGGCACTCATCAGTAATAATCTCTTGTGTTCGGAACTTGAATCTCTCTATAAGAATGGGAGACGGGGTTTCTTTAGCCGATTCCCATCTACCGTTACGGAATGGTTACACGGCTGCTAGAATAGTGGTGGAGAGTAAAACAACAGCTTTGTTGTTTAATGTATCTTCATTTTACGCTAAATTAACAACAACAATGTTGTCAAAGTCAAATTTTCAAAAAAATTTTTGGGACGTTCGCTAAACGTCTCGCACCACATGAAGATGGCGACTACCCACCAGTCCTCAACCAAGCAAGATATCCTTGAGTATCTGCACAAACACGAAAAAGCAACGGCTTTGGAGCTAGCTGAAGTTTTAGACGTTACCCCCCAAGCTATTCGTCGCCATCTCAAAGATTTGGAGACGGAGGAGCTAGTTTTGTATTCGACATCAGTGCAGGCTGCGGGGATGGGGCGGCCGCAGCATCTTTATCAACTGAGTCGTCAGGGGCGCGATCGCTTGCATCGAACAATGAGCGATCGCTTTGGTGATGCAAGCGGCAATTTTGCGGTTTCGTTGCTAGACACCTTAGCCGAAACGGTAGGACACGACCAATTTAAATCGATTTTAGAGAAACAGTGGCAGCGCAAAGCCAAAGAATATCGCGATCGGGTGGGTAACGGTTCACTGCGAGAACGTGTAGCCAACTTAGTAGAGTTGAGAAAAGCGGAAGGCTTCATGGCAGAGTATCACGCTGTTGATGTGAATGACAGCTTTGAGTGCGATCGCTTTATCTTAATGGAGCATAACTGTGCCATTTCCAACGTTGCCGAGTCTTTTCCTAGTATCTGCGGTCACGAATTAGAAATGTTTGCAGCCGTCTTACCAGATTGTACCGTAGAGCGCACCCACTGGATTATTGATGGCGAACATCGCTGTGGCTATTTAGTACAAGTTCGTCATTAGTCATTTGTGAAAACTACTACCCCCTCTTTAATAATCAACTAAATTTGAGATAGCGTTTATGGATGTACCAACACAGCAACCATCAGCACAATTTTTAACTCTGGAAGAGTCAGCGAAAGTAGACGCAGCGTTGTTGTCTTCCCCAGAAAAGTTTTTAACAAGATTGACAATTTCATCACTTAAGCTGTTGAAACATATCGCCCAAGAATATGGTGTTGTTATTGAAGATTTGACAGCACAGCAAATAATAGCCTGGTTTGAAAAAGATGGTAAAATCCGCCGTGAAGAGGGCATTGAAGGTTCATATCTTAAATGGTGATCTGTAGTAGTAGAATTTGCATTTCATTGACTTTGAAAAAATATTCATACAGAATATCCCGCTTCTAAAAAACATTATTGTTGCTTAGAAGCGGGATACTAACAGGTAGGATATGTTGAAAATTATCCTAAACCCCAATATTAAAGTAAGAATCTTTTAAATGCTAGGCGATGAGTCTATTTACTTTTGTGACTTTGCCGCCCAGCGTCAGCATGTTGTTCTGGCGTGCCTCCTTGGGTACCTTTTTCTTCACTATCAGCATCATCACTATCTTGACTACGACCGCCACTGTGAGATTTCTTGCCACCCTCACGACCGATTTCAGCCATGTGTTCTCTATCCTGACTCACTGCTTCACCACCTTTGTGCCCAGCCTCACGAGCTTCTTCAGATGTAAACTCATGGGCGGTACCCTTCTCATGGGCAGCTTGTCCGCCCTTACTTGCTATTTCCCGTTGCTTGTCATCATCCATTGAAGCAAAACCACGTTTGCTTGTGTCTGCCATGATATTACTCCTTGTAATTAACTAAAACTCTTGCTTTTTTAGCAATTCAAAACCCTATATAGGTTTTGTATTAATACATTGACTTTTTTAATTTAGCTACTCAAATATTATAGATTCATGCTCCTTTAGTACGAAACATCCCATACTGGTATCCAACTTCGGATATACAACTAAAGTTGCTATTTACTTATAAATTTAGTATGTAAAAAATAGTGAAATAAGGAATCCCTTTTTTTTAATATCTGGTTAATATTGCGTAGTCTTATAAAAAAGTAGTAAAAGTAAAATATTATCTTGAAAATGAAATTAATATTTTTCCACTCGAACAGAAAGCATAGTATTAATTGTCAATGCTCCTGAGGCATCTGGATAGACATTCGTTTATTAGGTTTTTTCTTATATTCCAGCTAGAGTTCGCCAATTACCAATATTGCGGCTGTAAAACTTGATCCAATAGCAGAGTACAGAGCAAAAACTATTTTTGCAAGTTTGGTTACAGTTGTTGATATCCTCCCAGTAGCATCAATCGCTACTGTTTTAAGTTTAAGCCAAATTTTAGAAGCAATTGATAGTCGTATTTTGGCAATGGCAGAATCAATTGGATGCTACAAATGGCAGTCTTAAATAATAAACAAAAAGCACCTTAAAAAAGTGCTTTTAATGTTGATAACATTTTGTTTGTCGAACAACTATTTAAGGATTGTAACTGTTAGCCCTAGGAGTGCGAGCGCCAGCTACGGCTCCCATCATTGCAGTTACTAAACCCAACAAAGAACCAAACACAAACCACCACAATCCCGAACGTAAATTAGCTGCAACCTGACGAGCTTGTTCAGCAGTTACATTTGTTCGCGGTATTATATTGGGTGTAGCACCTTGCTGTTGTACCTGGTTTATGACTTCCCCAGCGTTGGAAGCCGCAACACCAAAAGCACCTGATACTCCACTTGCAAATAGCCATGAGCTAACTGCCAAAGTGGTTGCCCAAAGAATTGCACCATTCAAAAGAGCTGTATTGCGACTCATCGGCCCACAGGCACGGGCTGTAACCCAACCACCAATAAATAGTGAAATTAATAACGCGATAGTTGACCAAAGCCCCGCATTGCCTGCAACGTTAGGGGCGATTGTTCTTGGTGCGCCTGAACTTTCAACTGTACCAGCTGCGATCGCGCCAATTATAGAACTCAAAATTAATTGTGTAGCTAAAGAAACCAACAAACCAGCAACAATCGGCCCCCAACGAACACGATCATGATATTCAGCTATTCTACCTGCTACCACAGTATCAGTAGATATAACTTCATTACCTGTCCGATTTACGTATGACATTGTTTATGTTCTCCAGTGCTTTTTCAGCAAAGTTACTGCTCAGATATATTCATCTTTATGTTTAAAATTAAATAACTAAATCATCTGCTTTTGTCTCTATCAATAGAAAGAGTTAATAAGTCTATCTTTAGTGAGAAAAAAATAGACTTTATCTCACCACTTTTAATGCGATTTATTATTTATTAATATCTGAATAATTATTTAAAAATTTTCAATCATAAAGTTTTTAATTTTAATTTAAAAACTTTCACGAGAAACCAGCTTTAGTAGTGTTTGCAATTAAACTTAAGACAAAACCAAATTTTAGCGAGTCCACGTTCGCTTTTAGCGTCTCGGAGAGAGCGTCATTAATAATTAATTTTAACGCATCCTTACAGCTGTACCTGTGGCAGTAATCAGCAAAAGAACTCCTGATTGGTCAAGATTAATTGTGCCAGTATCAATTTCAATCCCGATTACAGCATTTGCTCCTAAACGTTGTGCCCGTTGTTCTAATTCTTCTAATGCCTTGCGTTGACCCTGCTCAAATAGACGCTCATAGCTAGCAGTGCGTCCACCGATAATATCGCGAATACCAGCCAAAAAATCCCGTAAGAAATTGCTACCATAGACTACTTCGGCTGTCACAATACCTAAATATGACTCAATCACGGCTCCTTGAATTACATCAGTAGTAGTTATAATCATAAATTAATCTCCTAAATAATATACATATTGATTATTCAGATGTTTATCCAAATGTGTGAAAATTGTAACTTTGATTACAAAATATAGATTGAATAAACATCCTCTCGCACAACTTGAGATTGCATTTCAGCTTTAGTATTGTCCTCACCAAAAACTAGGACTTAAAGGAACATTTGACTGATTAAATTTATCTTACCGTGTAATGACCATAAAAGGATGTTAATGCCGGGATGATGACTTCTAAAAAGGTAGTATAAAAGACTAAAAATTATTATATATAGTCAGCAAATTATTAAATTAAATAATAAACATCAATGAATACCAAACCCTGTAAGCTTGACCTATCAAGATATAGGATTCAGTTAAGTACCTATTAATATTTTTTAGAAAATGCGTATAAATACTGATTAAAAAAGGTGTCGTTTTGCTGTTGTACTGTTTTATATAGGATAACTTCATTTGATCTTTGATAGCTTATACTCATCCTTCAGTCAAAACTCTCTTATGGAGTGCTGAATGTAAAGGAACAGTGAATGAACTATTAACATCTAAATTCATACGAATAAATACAGTTTTCAAAAATCCATATTTTTGTTTTAATGTACAAGAAAAAAGTCCTCTAAAATTTCAGGAAATTTACTGTGTACAAGCCAACATCATTCGTGTTTAGTGTGGTGTTACTAGGATGTTTTGCCTTCACCATACCTTCAGTAGCTCAAGCTCAGGTATTAGTGGCGCAAGCCAAAAACCCACAATTAAAGCAACTACTAGAAGAAGGACGGAGGTTAGTAGATAGTGGCGATTATAGTGGTGCGATCGCAGTTTATCAGCAAGCAGCTAGTCTAGATCCCAAAAATGCTAAAATCCATTCAGGTATTGGCTACCTATACGCTCAACAGGGAAATTACCAGGCAGCACTAACTTCTTATCGTCGTGCGATCGCCATTAACCCTAACAACAGTGATTTTTATTACGCTGTGGGTTACATCAAAGCTAATTTGGGAGACACTGCTGGGGCAAAAGAAGGCTACCGTCGGGCCATACAGCTAAACCGTAATAACGTTAACGCCTATTTAGGATTAGCTGTGACCCAATCTCGTATGGGAGACTATAATGCTGCTACTTGGGCATACCAACAAGCAATAGATTTGGATAAAAACAACGCCCAGACTTATGAGTTGATGGGTTCGATGTATAAACAGCGACGACAAACCAAACAAGCCAACAGCTTGCTTCAAAAAGCCCGCGACTTGTACAAGCGGCGCAATGACTTACAAGGAGTGGACAGAGTAGAAGCTATGCTGCGGCAGTTAGGAGGATGAGGTTAATCTAACTAGCGTCCCGTTAATTCCACAAAAATATCTTCCAGATTAGAGGGACGCACCACCATTCCGGTTTTATCGGGCTATTAGTTTAAGTAGACATTTACTGCTTCCAAAGATGGGAAAAACAAATATTCTCAACTACGGACGCTATCATTTCCCACTTCAGACACACCCAATTGCTTCATCACAAAACTTTTCCGTTAACAGAACGGAGCTGTTGTAAAGTTCCCAAAGAAATCAGCCTATCGCTATCCATAATACCGATGCGTCCTGGCTTGGTAAAGCAAAAAGCATCGCAGAAAAATTCAACCTCATCCATCTAACGTCAGTAGCATCGTCTCCTTGTTGATTTAAATCCCGAATAATTTCCCAGAGACTTCGCCTGGTTTGGGGGTCTAGTTCTACCGTTGGTTCATCCAAAAACAGAATTTGCGGTTGATGCAATAAGGCTCTCGCAATCTGCAACTGTCGTTTCAAACCCCCAGACAGGATTTTTACCAAATCATTACATTTTTCTGCCAGCTCAACATCCTCCAGCCATAACCTCAGTACTAATACAGATTTTCTCTGAGGTTGCTCCCAAACAAGGGGCAAAATTCCCAAGTTTGACCAAGCTTGGTTTTGTGCAGTTTAATAAATAATTGGTATTAAGTCGTCATACACCATAGTCCTACTCGGTCATTTATGAACTAATACAGTTCAGATAAGACCAAAACACTTGTAGAGAGTGCGGTTTATCGCGTCTCAAAAACCCACGATTTTATACAAGTAGCGCTTTGAACCGTATTGATTTATGAACAACAAAATTCCCGACTTCTTAAAGAAATCGGGAATCTGAGGCTTGAATTTTCACAAATCAAATAGGATTTTTATAGCGATTTTGATAGTAAGCCAAAATTTGCTTAACTTGTTGCCGACTTTGTGAACCAGAATTCGCTGTCCACGAAATGGACAAACCACTAATTTGACTTTGATTGTAATCAAACTGTTGGGATGATTGGGGAATTAAATCCACTTCTACCCCTTCAACTTGACGTAAATGAGCTGCTATCTCTCTATAGACAGCTAAAGGACAACCAGCGAATTCAATTTTTTCCTTAGTCTCCATCTCTATGAAGCTCCAACATTAAGAGGATTTGAGGAGGGCGTTGCCACTGAAATAGGATTGCCACTAGCAGATGTAGCTGATGGTGTTGAGTTGACAGGCCCTTCTCCTACCATTTTGGCAACTTCGATACCAAATTGTTCGAGAATTACAATCGGGTTAGAGCCTCCATTCATTTCAATCCGTTTAATCAGTACGCCATTTGCTAATCGCTGTCCCGCTTGCACATAGCGACTCGTCGGCTCATCTGGTACTTTGATAATTGCCTGCGGTTCCTTACTAATTAGAACTACACCAGTCACAATAACTGCCCTTGCTAACTCAGGTTGTGCTGCTGGTGGCAATACAGATACTAAAGTCGGGTTGGGGACAACTTGAGGCAAAACCTTAGGTAAGACTGAAGTAAAAGTAGAATTAGCTTTTTTTGGTACAGAAGCAATATTTTTCTTCTGATTTAAAGCTATGCGAGGTGTTGAAAGTTTTCGTCCTGCTAGCGATGCAGTCGGTAGCTTAGGCAAGATAGGAACAGGTTTTCCAGTCCCGGATGTTTTAGGCATTCCCGAAACCGTCTGTCCAAAAATTTGGGCAAACGGGTCAGTCCGATCTTTTGATACTAGAATTAACGGTGCCCGCTCTGTAGGATTAGTGGATTGAATCAAGTTAACAGATGCAGGAGTAACTTGTGAAACCTGTTTGGCAGGTATCACTGGATTCTTAAAGGATTGAGCCGTTGGTGGGGACTTTGCTACTATTTTAGGAATCGGCGCAGGATTGACGGCTTGTGGTGTATCTTCAGAAGCACATCCAGCGATCGCTAAGGTTAAAATAGCTGCAATTGTAATTTTTGAATTTCTGCCCATGAGCTGTTCTCAAAAGCCATTGGAAAATTGAAAAATGGAAATATACATGCCTAAAATTTGTATCAAAGGCAAAGTATGTTACCTTTATAACCTAATTTTTTACATTTCAAGGGTTATTTTTAACACTAACAGCCCAGCATAACTGCGGATTTAGTTTATTTGCAGTTAATCGTCTGCTACACCCATAAGCTGTTTCATCAAATCCAGACCTTTCTTGACTCTACGGGAAACTGTCACGACACTTATCCCGAGATGTTCTGCAACTTGTTTTTGTGTCAAATCTTGTAAAAATACGCATTCCAAGACATCACGGGTGCGTTGTTCGAGTTGAACCAATGCTTGTTGCAAGCGAAGTTGGTCTTCTTGTGCCAATTGAAAGCTGCGATAGTGAGGATCGGGAACCAATTCTCCCAAACAAGTAGAACCTTCTTCTCCATCTTGGATTGGCACATCAAGACTTAAGGGAGCGCGATTTATCCACGCTAACTTAATTTCTTGCCATTCGTTTGGAGAAATTTCTAGCGCCGTTGCTAATTCGGTATCTGTTGGTTGGCGATTATGCTTTTCACGCCAAGAACGTGACACTCCTATTGCTTGCTGTTGGAGTGCTAACCACTTCCGAGGAATTCGCACGGTGACACCTTTATCTCGGAGATAGTGTTGAATTTCACCCCGAATATAAGGAAGAGCATAGGAACTAAAGGCATGTCCCTTGGAAAGTTCAAATTTTTCAATCGCTCTGATTAAACCCAAACATCCAACCTGGAGCAAATCATCGTAGGTTTCATGACATTGATTCGTCCAGTAGTGAGCTTCTTTTCTCACAAGTCCAAAATTGAGTTTTACCAGTTGATTGCGAACCTTTTCTGACCGAGATTGCTGATATTCTCGCAACAACTGCCAAATTTCATGTTTTAGTTCATTGGTGACTGTGGTAGGCATAGCACCGTGCTTATTGAGTAAATTAACAATCAATTACTCACTTTTAAATTCAGTTGCGATTGTGCGATATTAAACAGAATATCGCGCTGTGTATAATAGCAATTACTGTGGGATTAACAACTTTTTTTAGGCAAATCCCAATAGAATTGCTTGACAACCGCGCAAAATTTAAATGGGTGAAGTTGGTATTTAGTTTGTTATTTATCTTTTGGATAATTTGTAGCTATTTTTAGAACTACATAGAAATAAAATATAAAATTAATCACTAAATCTCAAACCGAGATTGTACGTAACTTTAATTAATTAATGGTGAAGCTAATTTCCAAAAACAAAACAACAATAGTCAAAATTTTATTAGATAGTAAAAGTTTGATTTACAGTAAAATTACCTGTCCATTCAACCGAAATTCAGCTAACAATTAAAAATAACTAATAATATTTGAAAAATAGTATGTATATTTACGCAAGCAAATACAACAAAATGCGAGATTGATCTTTTTTGTACTGGGAAGATATTGCGCGGCAAAATATCACTAACCCAAGCATATTAGGCTTTCAGCTTTCTGCATCTTTGTCAAAAATATATGTACCACCCTGAAAAAAGGCAGGGCTGTTTCATTCTTTCAAAGCCTCTTGAAAAACTGGGGACAAGGGAAGGAGAAATTCTTCTCTTGTCTCTTTTAGTCTTTGTAAGGCTTTTATAGGAATGAAACAGCCCTGAAAATGTGGGCAAAGAAGTTAATTTTTGCGATCAAACCTGATGTTTACAGAATTGTAGTTCTGAATGCCAGGTCAGTTATCTAACTCTAGAGAATTTAGCTACGAGTCGATTCAACCCGTGCAAAAAATAGACCGCGAATCTTGACTTCTTTTGGTTCGCCAGCACCTAAGTCTGTATCAGATGGCTGTTCGCTCTCGAAAGTACCAGCAATTTCACCACTAGAACTATCTACTTTAGCGATTTGCAGAGAAATCTTACCGTTAAGATTTTCAGCACGCTTGACGTTAGTGCGGGTAAGTTCTTCATCATCGGCTTGGGCGGGGAGAGCCACGGCATTATCGTAGCCACTGACGACACCACGACCTTTGGGATCTAGGAAGGCAGCACCACGGTAGGAAGGAACTTTGAAAGTGCCTTCAAAGTCCGTAGAGGTGTTAATACTGCTCAAACTGGGTTGGGTTTGAGCAACCAAGTTTTTGATGGTGAAGAGGAAAGGTACTCGCTCACCGCCAGGAAGTTGTACGGTGATGGCTTGGAAGTCAAGACCATCAGTTTCTTCAAAGGTCAAGCTATTATCTGAGTTGATTTTTAGGTTGCCTTGCACCTGGTCAATAGTGGAAGTGTATCTAGTTAACAATTTGCCAGCAACAAATTCTGCTTCTTGGCGTTTATTAGCAGGTTCTTCTTTGATGAAAAAGCTAGTTGGTTCTAAGCAAAGTTCTTTGATGGCATAAGACTGGCTAGAATCAATGGGAATGGAACCACGGCTTGTTTCTGCTAGTTGGGGGCATTTATTCGCCAAGCCAGTGCCACGAATTTGGTCGTAAGTAAGTACATCTCTACTACTAGTAGCAGGAGCATCACTACAAGCAGTTATTAGTCCCAGGCACAAAGCCAAGAATGCAACAATTAAAGCGCGATACCTCATGGTCAACCTCAATCTCAAAAATTAATATCTAAGTTGTAAAACTGCATCGAAGCTTTGATTTCTGACGAAAAGCCATCTTCGAACTGACACTGCGTTGCTCTGATTACCAGAATTGGAACAAATGTCAGGGCGTATAGGCTGGAAGTCGCCAGTCAAACTTTTCTCTGCTAAACGTAGTTAAACGTGTCGTTCTCTTGAGCTTGGGGAGTAAACCCCAGAATAAGTAGCACACTGTATCCTTATTTGGATGTGTGTAACTAGGGGGCAAAAAACCAGCAGTTTTACTGTTGGTGGCATTTGTTAGAGTTGGGCGGGGGGATGAGTAAGCGCTACACAGAGCAGCATAAGTGCTTGCCTCAAAGAGTGCGAAGAGAGTTGTCTGCTTTGCACTTTGCTTTTGCCAATTGCAAAAGCAGCGTCGCCCAAGTCTTTTTGTATCATGTATGTGACGCTACTACATACAGCCCATTGTTTGATGGGTAAATTAGCCAGATCATACGATTTTTTTTAACTCAAAATCAAAGTACTCTTAATTAACAAAGTCTCGTCCCGATCGCATCTGGCTGATGTGGAGGCTATGCTAAAGGTTACTACGCTCTTTTAGGAGCGATCGCAATTGCTTTTAATAAAGATACAAATCTAGTTATATTCAACCCTTACCAACAGGCAGGGGAGCAGGGGGCAGGGGGAAAGGGAGATTCTAGAAAAAGCTCATCTAGAAGCCTACAGAAGGTTCATTTTCTTTACTCCTTGTCTAGAGGAGCTATTGGCAAGCTAGGGAAAATTAAAAATCTCCGGTAAATTTGAGTTGGCCTCATTTATACGGAAAAGTTGGCATGAACCATAACAAAAATCTGGAATCAGGGGAGTTGTCCTGTAAACTGCAAGCGATCGCAACTGTGGTGTATGATGCCGTGCAGGGTTGTGAAGGTGAGACTGTAGCTCTTTTGGCAATGCTTAGGCAATTGGAACAGTTACACAGAGAGATCCGGGATGGGGTTTTTCAAGAGAGTTTGCCTGTTAACCGTCGGCAACTTTACTCACTCCTGAAAGATATTGAGTCTGAGGGAGGCTGGCCTTATATCGAGCGTATGAGACTACAAGCTTTTCTAGCGAATTTGCCACAAGAGGCTTCCCCAGAAAATAGCCGTGAAGTTTTAGAAAGCGATCGCTCCTTTGCTGATTAACTCGAAAATTATTTTCTAGCTCTGAATTAACAACCCCGATCGCCTCATCAACCGCTAAACCAAGAGCGGTTGCTCATTGAGGCTTCAACTTAATTCATAATTAAAAAGAGTTTTTAGTGGTTATGCCATTACAAAGAAAGCGATCGCGCTCCTCAAGATTACGGTTGTGCTTGAGGTAATCACCCACCCAGTCGCAACCACGAACAAGCAGATCGTCAAGATTTAAATTCCACAGAATTATCGTGTTGTCATCACTAGCTGATGCTAGTGTTTGACCATCTGGGCTAAAACTGACACTTAACACTGGGGCACGATGCCCATTCAGACTTTTTATTAATTTGCCTTCATGACTCCAAAGTTTTACTGTACTATCCCAACTGGCGGCGGCAAGCAATTCACCATTGGGACTGAAAGTTACAGCGTTGACGCTATCGCTATACCCTTTTAATAAGGTTTTTAACAACGTACCATCCCGTCGCCAAAGTTTTACTGTGTTATCCCAACTGGCAGAAGCCAGCAACTCATCAGTGGGACTAAAGCTGACACCTAACACCCAACTGTCATGGGGCGAAAAAGTTTTGAGCAATTTGCCTTCACGGTTCCACAGTTTTACAGTTTGGTCATCACTGGCAGAGGCTAAAATCTGACTATCAGGGCTGAAATTTACGCTATTTACCCAACCTTGATGCCCCACTAAGGTTTTGAGTAACTTACCTTGACGGTTCCAAAGCTTCACGGTTTTATCTTTGCTAGCTGATGCCAAAAACTGACCATCGGGGCTGAAATTCACACTCATCACACTATCGCTATGTCCGTGAAGAGTCATGATTAAAGTACCGTCAAGCCGCCAAAGTTTCACGGTTTTGTCATAACTTCCTGAAGCCAGCATTTTACCCTTGGGGTCAAAACTGACACTAGGAACTTTACTTGTGTGCCCTACTAAAGTTTTGTAAAGTCGAGTTTTGAACTCGCCATTACTAGTGTATTTCTTCCAGAGTTTTACAGTGCGATCGCTGCTACCAGAAGCCAACATCTGACCGTTGGGACTCCAAGTAACGCTCAAAACTCGATCTTGATGCCCTTGAAGAGTAGACGGTGTTGGGGCATTTAAACTCCATAGTTTCACGCTTTTGTCGAAACTTCCTGAAGCCAGCAATTTGTTATTCGGACTAAAAGCGATAGTAACAACAGCATCACTGTGTCCTTTGAAGGTTTTGAGTAAAGTACCAGTTGTACTCCAGAGGTTTATGTTATTGTCTTCACCTGCGGAAGCCAACTTTTTACCATCGGAACTAAAGCTCAAACTCCATACTGTACTGCTATGCTGCCGTAAATTTTTGTAAAGACGAAAGTCAAAACTGTCTTTAGTGTTGTTATTTTCGCGCCGCCAAAGTTTTACTGTCTTATCTCGACCTGCTGAAGCTAAAAATTTACCGTCGGGGCTGAAAACAGATACAGTCACACCCTGCTGATGTCCCTGCAAAGTTGTAACCAGGCTACCATCACGTCGCCAGATTTTCACTGTCTTATCATCGCTGGACGAAGCGATTAATTGACCATCGGGACTAAAGTTTACCCAGTTAACCCACCCTCGATGTCCACTCAGGGTTTTTACTAATGTACCGTCTTTGCGCCAGAGTTTTATGGTTGTATCCTTACTGGCAGTAGCTAACAACTCGCCATCAGGACTGAAATTAACGCTATAAACCCAATCTTTATGTCCTTTCAGGGTTTTATATGGCTTGGGATCAAATTCACCTGTAACCGGGTTTTTACTCCAGATTTGTACTGTTTTGTCGAGGCTGGCAGACGCTAGGGTTTGACCATCTGGGCTGAAGCTTACACAGGTAACAGCATCAGTGTGACCTTTGAGGGTTTGGAGTAAACTACCATCAGGATGCCAAATTTTCACAGTCTGATCTCGGCTACCTGATGCTAAGGTTTGACCATCTGGGCTGAAAGTTACTCCCCAGACAATATCAGTGTGCCCTTCTAAGCGATTGACTTCTGTTACCCCATAAACCGCCTGTTGCAGGGCTGTTACCACCCGCATTCGGGTATCTGGTTGCACTCCATGTGCCTGTTTCAGTTCTCTCCAAGCTCGCAAACTTTCTAATAAAGCATCAAACTCTTTATTAGACGCAAATAGAGCTTCGCTAGCAGCTGTGATTCCACTAATCCTCAAGTTGGTTTCACTGCGTTCAGCTCGTAGAGTCTGGTGAATTGCTGCTGTTTTTTGCAAGTTGGCTTGCCACCATAATGTTGCTATTGTTCCCCCCATGATTGCCAGCACCACACCTACAAACCGTGCTTCTCGCAGTCGCCGTTGCAACACCAAATTGAGTTGCTTTTGGCTCAGTTGTTGGGCTACTTCTGCTCTAATTTTTTCAAGTTTGATTTTTTCAAACTCGGCGAGCATACCATAATTATTTTTTTGGCGAATTGGTTCAACTAAATAATCGTGAACTAGTTGGTAGCGATCGCCTAATTCTTCTCTGACTCGCAACACCAAACCTGAACCCACCAATATTTCTAAAATCAGTTCCCCAACTGTGTTAAAGCTTGATATTGTTTCTATATCATGGTTATTAATTAATGCAGCCGCTAAATCAGCTTTAGTTTTTAAAGGTCGCGTCCCTTTTTCATCAGTAAACTCAAATAATAATTTCCAACTTAACTCTTCATTCTCTGGGCCGCAGTCTTTGATCACTTCCCCTAGCCAGCGTTCAACCAATTTTGCCGAGCCGCCGCAAAGCTTGTATTGTCCAAGGGTAGTAATATTTTCTATTTGTAGTTGAGCGCCAACTATTTGTAATTCAATTGGATGTACTTCATCTAGTTCTCCTGTCAAATCCTGGACTAATCGGTTAATTAATTCATCACTAAGTTCATAATGAGAACGTTGAGTAAGACTATGAATTATAGCGTTAGCATCCTGACTAGAGAATTTTCCTAGATAGTAGCGAATGTCCTTATCAAGAATATTTTTATTAATTACACCTAAATCATATAGTCCAATACTATTTTTTTGGCTCAAGCGTTCAAATTCTAATAAATGATGCAAGTAATCTTCTCTTAACGAAAGAATAATTTTTACAAATGAAATATTTAAACACTCACTAAAGAATTGATAAAATTCTATTCTTTGCGTAGGAGGATTACTAATAAAAAACAATTCTTCAAACTGGTCTAATATGATAATTATTGTATAGTTGCGCTCAGCTGCCAAACGAATTTTTTCTAACAGTATATTGAATGTAGAGTCAGGATTAACTGATATTCCTGTGTATGCCAGCGCTTGGTTTAGACTGCTTATTAAGACTGTCAGCCAATCAGTATAAACAGACAAAACAATAGGTATAGGAATGCGTTCTCCGATAACTTTTCCTGTCAGAGCTGGGACTAAACCAGCTTTGAGAATTGAACTTTTACCTACGCCTGATGGCCCATAAATTACTGTAAGTTTATAGTCAGCACGACTAATTCTTTCAATCAAACGATTAACATCTTGCTGTCGTCCTGAAGCTGATATTTCTTGGGCAACTCCTTCAGGAATAAACGGTATTTTTTGAGGTTCCAATGCTGGGTTAATTCTAGATCGTTGCGGCTGTAACTGACTTGCGCCAATGAAGGCGCGAAACCCATACTGATGTTCTATCTGAATTTTTTCTTGCTTGAGTTTAAAGGCCTCTGTATAGTTATGACGCTCAAAAAAGTAAAGAGATCGCAGTTCCTCTAAAATCTCTAAATATAGTGATGGCTGATGTTGTAGCTCACAAACTACCCTTGCCCATTCCAGGTTATTTATCGCTTCTTCTGATTCACCTAGATGTCGCTGTGTACGTGCAAGCAACAGAAGATACCAACTTTCTTGTCGTCGTGTTCGCAAAGCATCTCGCAGAGAAACTTCTGTTGCTTCTTCGGAAATAGAAAGTGCTGCATTCGCAAATTCATGAGCTAGTACCCAATTCGACTCTGAAATTGCTACATTTGCCAAAAAAGCATAATTTTGAGCAATCTGTGCAGGAGTTCCATAGATTTTATTTAAAAGTAATGACTTTTGAGCTAATTTTTTTAAGTCATCCCAAGCTTGTAAACGTTGCAGCATTTCACAAGCAGGCAAAATAAATTTAGCAACTAAGTCTTCTCTTTGTACCTCCTCCAATACGTCCAGGCATTGTTTAAACCACGAGAGAGCATGTTCACAATACCTACTATTACTATTATTGTGTAGGTCTGCCATGCGGTGATAACACAGCCCTAAGTGGAATAGTACTATTGCTTGCTTGAGTAAAGGCGAAGGAGGAGTAGGGTGAGGACATGAGAGAGGTAAAGAAGAGTTACTCTCCAACTCAGCTACTCTCTTCGTTTCCTGCTGCCATAATGCTAGACTTCTTTGATAATTGCCTAAAGCACCATTAATTTGATCGTTGGCATATTTATCTCTTCCTAACACAAATTCTAAACTAGCTTCTAATCCTGGTGTTAATTGAACACTATATAGACGCAGCAAATCATTACGGGCTGATTCTATTTCGTGACGGTGTTGAGACTTAGGATCTAAATCTAGAGAGGCATTAGATAAAAATGTTTCAGCACCTGCTTCTAAAACTTTGGCAAATAGAGATTCTGCTTCTTGATGAATCAAAGCAATTAAATCTGCTTTTGCCATTTCAAATTTAATCGTAGTTGCAGCCCAACTTTTAAAATCAGGTGCTAATCTGGACAACAATGATGCAACTTCATCTTGTAGCCACAACACTACTGGAAATGGAAAAGTTGCGGCATATATATCTCGCGCTTGGTTAATGCCTGTAAGTAAGTTTTCTAGGTCGATTGCTGACTCAATACCAAAAACCATAACAGCACCTGGCAAAGAGTCTGTGAGGACAGCAGGATTATCTAAGGATAATTCTGTGACTATTGTGTTGTGTAAGGAAGTTGCTGACGAATTGAGGACGATTTCTCTGATATTGATATCTTTGGTGATGGAGCGAATATTTTCTAACATTTGCTCACGTAATTGCCCATAGTTACACCGAACTAAAATTAGGGCAAATTGACCTTCAGAAAGTGCGATCGCTCTAATCAGTCTTTGCAAGGTAAGTAGGACAGGGTGAAAAAACCAAATTGTGTAAAGATAAGTAAATACACATAATGTATCTACCACGGTAACAGGTATATGGGCAGCCGTTTAAGGGTAT
>NZ_JACJSH010000076.1:0-27793 GCF_014698055.1 Nostoc sp. FACHB-133 | reverse complement strand
TGTTAATACTGCTTAAAAAGTATAAATAAATTTATACTACTGGGAAAATGATTTAGTGATCGCTTGTTTTTTACTGGATCTGACGAAACCGCATAGCTCCCGTAGCTGCCATAGTTGATTAATTTCTTTAGCGGGTTTTTAGTTATTTGAGCAAATTTTAAAAACCCAAACATCCCTGTAGGAGTCAACGGCAGAACTGATGCAAAAAAGCAAGGTACGCCTAATTTCTCTGCGATGTGATATCCAAAAATAGCTAGCGGCGTGTAGATAATTACCTCACTTCCCTGACACGCACTCCAAGCTGATTCTAACTGTTGAAGTAAAAGCTTATCTCCCTCTTCTTTTTTCAACTTTTCTCCCGCAATCAATCGCTGCCCTTGTTTGGATTGCAAAAACTCTTGCATATTGCCAGCGATTGGCGCAAACTTTAAATCGAACTTCCTCACAAATGGCTCAAAGTTCTCATGCGTTGCAATCGTTACTTCATGCCCCGCACGTTTCAAGCCAATAGCCAAAGCGCAGTATGGTTGCAAGTCTCCCCTTGAACCTACTGTTAGGATCGTAATCTCCAGTTTCCGGCTTGGTGCTATAGGTAGACTTTGGCTCAAATGCTTTTTCAAAAATGAAAACTCCAGTATTCAAAAATTGTACTAATTTCCTGCGCCTCTAGGTGACTCATATATTTCTGCTATTATTAGATTTCAGTTTTTTTCGGGTCGGTTTCGTGGAGGTAAGGTTCGTCCATCATAAAACTGAATAACTAACTTACTTAGTCCGAGCCATGCTAGTGCAAAAATTAAGGGAGCTAGAGTTTCAATCACAACTACTACAACTGATGTTGTCTGAAAAAATAAAAAAAGCATTGGAGTCCAAGCCAAAGTAAGTACTGTTGCAACTCCACTTCCAAATCTCAATCGCTCAATAATAGAAAGCGCCGAGCTACAACTGGCACATTTTTCCGTATGAGAATGATACCTCTCCAGAAGCACGGACTTTGCCAATGGGGGAGAAAAAGTCTCTTTGCCAAATGGTTCAGCATTATATTGGTTTACCCACTGACGCAATTCAAATACAAAACTATCTGCTTTGGTTGGAAGGTAAAAGGCTTTAGTAAAGTTAGGGCTACCTCCTTTAGCTTCAAGATACCTTTCTTGATAGTGGAGAAAAATTTGATCATCTTCTAAAACACCATTTTGTCCAATGTGGTAATACCAACGCGGTCTGAGCTTAATAAACCAACCTGGAAGTTTATTAGGAAACTTAAAAGGAAAACGTGCAAATACACGACATTCTCCTTTACGTATGGGTGTAGCATAAACAACGGTTAGAATTCTACCACGCTGGGAGTTGATGTCATGCCACATTAAACTTGGAGCGACGAAGGTTGTAGACAACTCTCCTGATTGCCCTGGTTTCAAACCTTGTTTCCAAATCCCTTTGAATCCATGTTTCCCAGATTCAATCACTTCAAGTTCCAAAGGTGCTGCATTTGCCCTATTTCCTACCGTTTTATGATGTGTAAACGATATGTGGCTAGGGTCTAGTATATTTTCTAATAGTGTTAATGCATCATAAGGTACATCTCTAAATGTATTGATTACAACCCATCCTTCGGGAGATTCTTCTAATGGTTTAATTATTGGGACTTCGGTTTTGGCAGCATTTTCATATTCCCCAACGTATACAAACAGTAGTCCTTGCTTTTCAATAATTGGTAATGATGCCACGCAAGCTCGTTTTGATATCTCTGCTGTTCCACCTTTGACTTGTTGAGGAATCCTTTGACAATTTCCATCTCCAGAAAAAGCCCAACCGTGATAGGGACATTCCAAAAGCCCATCGTCACTAATCCTGCCTTCAGACAACGGTGCTAAACGATGAGGACACTGGTCTTCAAAGCTTCTCCAAGATTGGGCAAGTCTATCCCACCAAATTACAATATTTCTTCCCAGCACTGTAAAAGGCGTTGGTTTTGATTTGTCTAAGTCCTCTAGGTAATGGATGGGATACCATGTTTCTTTACAATCAAAACTATTCGGATCACTCCCGCCCCCAGGCTGTTTTGAGTGAAAACTATCTCTGACATTGACTTCTTTCTCAAACATTTTTGATGTTTATTAATTTTTATTGCCTACTCTAAGATTTATTTTAGCTAGTATGAACATTGGCTGTATGGCGATCGCATTTCCATAAATGATTTTATGAATAGCCACTAAGCTCGACTTTATCCAAAATTAAGAACTTGGTTCTCCTTATAGAGCAAAAGCCCTAGCTTTTTGGCAAAAACTTTTTCCATTCGCTAAAGCCGATGTAACGAGCTTTTCCCTAACGCACTACCTCAGCGAGTGCCGTCATGGTTTCTTCTAAAGGCGTATTTTGGATCGTAGCGATGGCATTGTTACAGGTCAACGTATGTCAAAAACCAAAAGAATTTTGACTTCTAAACAATGATCCTACTGCGATCGCTTTTAGGCATCTGCCCGAAAAAGATATTTATGTCCAATTAATAAATTCTTCGGCAAGGGACTCGTATTTCCCATCGATTTGGTGTACCTTGTTAATTCCGTGCAAATTATTTATACCTAACTTCTCCCAAATTTACTCAGACAAATTTTAAGCCAATGCCTTCGAGAGAACAGCCAATGAAAACTTCTAATGATACAGATATTAAGAAGATCATCAAAAAATCCGACAAGCTCACCCTGAGACAGATGAAATTAATTGAAGAAGCAGAAGACCAACAACTTCTAGCTAATACTGTCAATTCTCCAGCCCCTGTGGTTGAGGTTGAGGAGAAACCAGTAGCGATTTCAGAGCCTAGAGTTCCTGACTATATTCCGCTCCTTGACAACCCTCCAGTACAATCAGTGGGAAATTCCGGCTGGCAGGTTTCTGATGTCTGGCGGGATATCCGCGTTGATGATTTCTGTGGGTAGACCCCCATGATTACCAGCGCTCAGGCATCTATACCCTCTGTACCGAATGGCACGCTTGTTAACGGCGAATCCATTAATTTGTAAGGCCTTTGAGTGTGGGAGGTGTGCGAGGGGAGGGAGGATGGAGAAGAAATCTTACTCCCCACACTCCCCACACTCCCCACATCTCCCACACCCACTCCAGGCAACCCTTTCAGCTTTTCTTAGTGCCATTCCCCTCTGTACCCTTTTCAATTGGATTGGTTGAATCTATGTCTGACTCCTGATTTGATAATCGTTCAACCATCTGTATTAAAGCTAACTGCATTTCTGGCGTAAATTCCAACTTACCAGAACGCAGATGTAAATCTAACTGAGCAAGAGGAATTTCAATTTCTCGTTGCTGTAATACTTCGTAAATAATGTAGTATAAATCACTTTTGAGCAAAAATTGTTTATTAGGTTCCGCAGTCCAGACTAATAACTCAAAATTTAAGGTATTGTTGCCAAACTCTTTAAACAGTACTAGAGGCAAAGGAGTCTGCAATACATTGGGATGCTTAGAAGCAGCCTCTAACAGAGCAGATTGCACTGCTTTGGGATCTGAGCTATAGGCAACGCCAACGGGAAGATGAAGGCGAGAAATCGGGTTGCGATGGCTCCAGTTGATTACTTCTTTTTCCAAGAAGCGAGAGTTGGGTACAATAATTGAAACGTGGTCAAGGGTACGAATCTCGGTACTTCTGGCACCGATTCGTTCAACAATACCTGTATATTCCCCAACTTCCACAAAATCTCCAACCTGAATCGGGCGCTCAAATACTAGTACTAAACCACTGCCAAAATTCTTAGCAATATCCTGTAAACCAAAGCCAATTCCAACGCTTAAAGCACTTGCTAAAATTGTCAAAGAGCTAATGTCAAGCCCCCAGATTTGTAGCAGTACCAGTGTGCCAATAAAAATTAGACCATATTTTAAAAGTATTATAATCGCTTCTTGAGCGCCACGATTGATGACAGTAAAAGAGAGAATTCGAGAACGTAAAAAATTGGTTAACGTTCCAGCAAAGATAACTAAGCCAAACAACAAACCAACCAAAACTATTAATTCAGTAAGAGAATAAGGATTTTTTCCCAACGTCAGAATAGGTGAGGTGAAACTGGTAATTAGAATATTTGAAATTTGGTAGCTCCATTGACGAGTGAAAGGAAAGAGATTAGTGATATAAAGAATCGCACTCATCCAAAGTCCGATACGCATACTCGCCAACACTAATTTGAAAAATAATTCTAATACTTTAAGTGTTTCCGAATTAGGTATGGCATTGCTAGTTGTTAAGCGAAGTGAAGCTACTCGGATAAATTGATGCTTAATCCATCCTAATAGCCAACTAAATCCCACAGTTATGAGTAAAATTACTGCTGCGATAAAAGTTGTTTGTTGAAGATAAGTTCTAGTTCGCTCTAAATGAGCTTGCTGTAAGGCTTCTTTGATTTGCTGCGCCCAAATGTTAGCCTGCTCATCAAGTGTACTACCTGGTAAAGTATCTTGTTGTGTAACTGTTAACAGATAGCGGTCATTTAATAAAATAGTAGGTAGCTGGTTGCGTTTCTCAATTTTAACTTGAATAGACTCAGAAGTGGAAATCACATTTTTTAGTTGTGAGTTGATTAAATTTGTCCGTTCTTGAGCGCTATACTGACCAGAATCGCTGATCCTAAAAAGCTGTTGTCCATCCAAAATAACTGGAGCTTTAGTTAATGCTTGAGAAACGACAGGAGTGAACCAGAAAACTAAAACAAAAGTTAGTACTGTAATGAGAATATTTAAATATTTTAATGGCAGTCGCAAACGATGAAAATCAAACATAAAGACTCTAACAAAATATTTTTACTTCCGCTAATTAATATTAACTAGATTTCCTCGAAATCAAATTATTTTTGTAATGGTTTCTATTAGCATCGCTTTTCATGGACTAGAGACACTCAATTTGTCAGGTAGAATGGAGACAGGATAATAAGAGTCATCCTCTATAGCAATTCAATGGGTAAACGAAAGAGAAAAAATCACAATCCACCCTTCCCTTGAATGGTAAAAAAAGAAAATCTGTTCATTGCTCCTACTGGTAACGAAATAGTTACAGATGCTGGATGGGAGAAAATTTCATTTGAAGAAGCCAGAAAACTATTTAGTCCCGAAACTTTTCAAGAGTGGTACGAACTGTTCTTAGAAAATATAGATATCTCGGAAATACTTTCAGAATCTAATGTAGATATAGATTTAGATGATGAATCAGCAATAAATAACTTTTTACTTCGGAGCCAATGGACACCAAAACAAGTCAATTTAGTTGTAGCGAAGGCTATCTATAAAAATCATGCCTGGGTAAGAGGATTACTGATTTCTACACCTGATGCTGAAGAACACTACTTTCACAATTATGAAATGGAGGCAATTCGTTTAGGAGTCCAATTGCGAAAATACATCTTTGAGGATATTCCAGTAATTAATGACTGCAAAAATGCTGTCAGATATTTACATGGGAGATACGCCCTCATTGGCTGGCAACCAAGAAATTGTGTGACAGCAGCTCACAACCTAAAAATATCTCAAGCTACTAAGGTTTACAATGAACTTCTCTGGGCTGAAGATTGGGTAGATGAAGAAGACGAAATTTATTAGTCAAGAACAAAAAACTCTACAGCACTGGAAAATATGCTCCTCATTACTGATAACTGGATAATAATAGAGTTACCGGGAAATAAGATCAGAAATCTTTGAAGAGCTTAAGAGCGATGGCGTAACCGTCATGAGCCAGTGGCGATCGCTCTAGTAATAACGTAGCGTGGGTACGGCGTAGAGGCTCTTTCAAGCGATTTATGGACGGATGCTTGGAGCGGAATAAAGCACTTAACAGAAATTGTTAAACTTTTTTATTCCCATAGACTAAGGCAACCGCCTGAGCAACTTTTGTAAACTATCTTTACACCAAGTCAAAGCTATAGTTGCATTGTGCTTATAATAAGTTACGGCTAACTATAACTGGAAGTTAGTACCCTGTAAATGGTTATCGCTTGGATTACGCATCAAAGGCGATACCAAAGACAAGCAAAATTCATCGGCAGCGCAATAGTTTATATTCCGTTGCCAACATGCACCCTCCGCGATGTCGGTTCGCAGACTAATTGAAAAAATCTTAACGGAGTAATCAGGGTTCTGGCTTGTTTTGTCGCAGACAAAGTGAAAATTTGTCGCAGACTATTTGAAAATTTCCTACCAAATTCGCAGACTATTTGAAATTTTCCGCAAAATGAGGAGAAAAAAGTGCAACTCTTTACAGTACAAGGCTTTGGAGCAATAATTCTGTAACTAGCGATCGCAGTTTATCACGAAAAACTTAGGGTTTCAGAAACATAATTTTCAATTAGTCCGCGAATATTTTCACATAGTCTGCGACAATTTTCACTTTGTCTGCGAACCGTGTCACTGTAACCATAAGTTTGTGGGTTCGCGCATAAAGTGAAATTTTGAGAACGAATTTACAGGGTTTTCAGCCTCTCTAATTCGCGCATAAGGTGAAATTGATTATGGAGTAAGCGTTTGAGCCTCTTAGCGATTTCGCACTTAAATTGAAATTTTGGATCTCATCACAGAAATTCACAGTATTTCTTGTAATAGTGATAGTGCTTTATACCTAACAACCTAAATGTTACGTACAACAACTATTTGGCTACGTTCTTATCAAGAGTGTATTAGCAATTTCATAGACCGGGCGATCGCACTTGAAAAGGGCGTCACCGTGCCAAAACGGGAAAATTGTACGCTAAGGCTAAAAGCCTTCCCCCATAAGCATCTTAGCCACCCATTTTTCAATAACACCCGTAAGTGAGATGGAACCGAGATAGGTGTAATTTGGCGTAGAGACAGCGAAGCTTTCAGCAGAGGTAAGATAGGCTGAAAGTACTGCTATGAATGACTTTCAGGCTATAAGATTCTCAGAAATACTAATATTAGTATTTTTAGACTTAGCAATTGCAACAATAGTCAAAATTGACTTGACTTCATTATTCATCTTGCCAGTAATAAGTTGGTTGTATAAATATTTGGCTTCTTCTAATGAAAAAGCCGATGGATTAGCAGCAGCATTAGCCTCATAACCACTTTGCCAACCACCCATATTGGAAAAAATTTCGTACCTAACAAGAGGACGATTTTCGCCACCTACATTAAACCACACGCAACTACGTTCTCGCTCAATGTCAATCGAAACTATCGGAGGAATACATCGCCAAGATGCAACTTGCTTTGACCAAGTTTGAAAACCAGCATAATTTTCATTCTTGATATTCATTTTTTATTTTTATTCCCTTGCTATGAGATTTAGACAGTCTATTATTCATTTATCTTTGCTTGCTAATTGTTGCTATTTGACATAAAACTAAGCCACGACTTACATTGCTCATCGTGCGATTCAAAAGTAACTCGATCGCCGGGTTTTAATCTTCTTTTACCCATTTTAAAAAGTTCACTAGCTTAGATATATTTTCCTCATCTACGATTTTGATCCATTGGCCATCAATAAATTCGTTTTTAGTCAATATTTGCCCTTGAGATGCTTTATGGACAGATGCTATAGAAGATATTCCTGCTTTTTCAGCTATCTTTTTGGAATTCCAGCCCCCAGCATACAAAGGTTTTAGGCGATTTACTAACTCTGCTGCATCATAATTTTTCCCAACAGGGGCAGAACTTATAAATTTTATATACTCACTGTAATTAGACATTTTCCTATTCAAAATTAACAAACAAAGATAATTGTTTTTTAATCATTGATATGTCATGAGATAAATCTATTTTTAATGATTTTAGCCTTGAAAGGGAACCAGAAACATAATCATTCATGTGATTTAAATTACCTGCCTCGTCTAATTCCTCTTTTAAATCTTCTAGTAAATCAATAGCTTGATCAATCTTGCTGAGGTTCTCACCAAAACAAGTAAGGTGGTAGGAGATGGTATTTAACCGATTGGTTACTACTGATTCAGTATGCTGAGTCATAATTCTCCATTTCGTCCTTTCATATTTTGCAAAGACTATACCCTGGATGCCAGCCAGCAGTGATCGCTTCTTGATTTTTTGTGTGGTTTATGTCAAATTGCACCTTGATAAATTTTTTACCAGTATCCATGTCATGGTGCAAGCGATAGGGCATCTCTACAGCTTCTCCCCATCCCATATCTCTTAATATTCGATGATCGTTGATAATTTCTACGGTCAAGACACCTTTTAAAAATTTGTATGGCAAGTATCTTGCCATCGCAAACCCTAATTCTTTTGCTTCTGGGGGAGGATCACAAATCCTTTTGCCCTGTTTATCCTCCCCAATCCCTAAAAATGAATCTTCATAAGCATAGAAAAGACTGACTGGGGGACTATAACCAGCTTCTCTTGCTTCAGGAGCTACCCAGCAATCAACTTCTAATGTGGGTATTTTGTATAATTGGTCGTATTTTGGGAGCCACCTTTGGTAAGGAAGAAAGCACCATCTATTTTGGCTTTCTAGCGCGTTATTTTTACAAGATTCAGCATTAGGGCATTTATCAGCAGGAATACCAGTGAGTATCTCACAATCTAAAAACTGCCAACAACCTTCATTGCTTGTACGCTGAATTTTTCGTTTGGACATATTCCCTTTTCAACTCATAAAGTTAACTAAAAAGTTGATTTAAAATATTGTTTATTTGCCCGGAAAAGCAATATGAGCAACTGTGAGTAGCATCATTATAATTAGCCTTAAGGCAATTCTCCGCATTTTCTAATCTACCAACTGGGCCTTTGATTTCAATTATTGCTATTTGTTCACCTTCAGCTTCAATAATTTTTTCTACTCTTGATTCTGGTAGGTTTTCGGGAGAGAGCGAATCTATTGATAAGCCTGTATCTACAACAATATTTGATAAATGATAAATTGATTTACATCCATCATCGGTACAAAATACTAAACAATTATTCCTAACATAAATCTCAGTAATTCTCATTGTATAAATCCATGCTTTGTCTGAGTGGTTGATTATCCTTATTTTGTTGGTGCAGAGTAGTATGTATTCTCTGCACCAACATGGTACGTTTTTACAAAAGTATTTTTTTATTATCACACTTAGTGAGTTATATGCTGAAATTATTCAGAAAAATTTGGTAGGTTTTTTAACGCCAATTGTGCCACAACTTCTGCACGTTGTGACGTTACTTTCTGATACCGTAATGTTGTCTGAATGCTTTCATGTCCCATGAGCGCCCTGAGTTCTTCAATCCCCATTAATCCCACTCGCTCTGTAGCAAAAGTGTGCCGTAGGTCGTGAATACGAATTTCTTGGAGTTCAGGACTATTTCCAATGAACTTAGTCCAAGATTTATGCGCCATACGGTAAGAAAGGCGAGATACTTCTAAAGTTTTTGGCTGTTGAGCAGTAAACAGTGCTGGATGCTTAGGATGTCTATAATATTCAATGTAGTTATTTAGACTCTTGAGTGCTACTTCACTGTAAAAACACCACCGTTGCTTGTTGCCTTTGCCAACAACCTGAAACTTCCGGGCTTTGAGGTCTATGTCATCTAAATTTAGAGCCAGTACCTCAGCAATCCTAGCCCCACTGGTATGCAACAAACGCACCAATGCAGACAAACGAATATCTTTTTTGATGACACCATACAGGATACTTAATTGGTATGGAGTAAGGTAACGCACAACCTCATCAGTAGCGTGTTCTCCTTGTTCTCGACTAGGTTTGCGTCTTGTGATACCCGCAACCGGATTGGATTTGAGATATCCCATATCAACAGCAAAACTGAACAAAGCCGTGATTACAGCTTGATGACGGTGGTGGGTCGTATAGGAAACATCAGTTAAATGATTGAGATATTCCATCAAAACTTGTCTGTCGATGATTTCTATTGACCATCGACCGTACTCCTTGAGCAAGGGGATAATCGTAGACTGATATGAACGCAGAGTACTTTTGGCTAGTCCTGGACGTTCTAAAAACTTGGTGCCTAAAGCTGCTAAAGTCATCATTACTTTAGAAGAGCTTTTTACAATTTATTTGAATAAAGGTTTAGATATTAACTTATCATTAACAAATATATTTTCAGATATATTTTGATGATTGTAACAGAACATTCAACGCGACCATTGGGAGAGGAAGGGCTTGCTAATTACGTCCAGAGATTGCGAGGTCAGCTTTCTTTAACCCAAAAAGAGTTGAGTTTCAAAGCGGGAATACATATCCAGACCATCCGCAAAATTGAGGGTGGACAAACCTCGAAACTCAATCAAAAGGCTAAAAGCGGTCTAGCTGCTGCGTTGGGAATACCACCGGAATACCTAGATGCGGCGGCGAAGAAAGTCTCCCCAGAAACAATAACTACGCTAAAATTTTGTCCTAAATGTTGGACTCCAGGAACTACCCCTGACCAAATGTGGACAGACTTACGGTCGAAGTATTGCTTTGCTTGTGGTACAGCTTTACGGAATCGCTGTGTTAGTTGCAATGAACCAATTATGTCATTGAAATTTAAATTCTGCCCTTACTGTGGCGCGAATTATAAACAAAATCAAACTACTTCTTAAAAACTGAATATCCAGGTATCTAATTGGCAACGCGTGAACTTTTATCTCCGACACAACGACTTCAATTTACTGAAATCCCCGATTCTATCACGACAAGAGATATAGCTCGCTACTATACTTTTAGTAATGACGAACTCAAAGTTATCAAAGAGCGTCGTAGACCGCACAATCGTCTTGGTTTCGCCGTACAGTTGTCTTACCTACGCTTCCCCGGTCGTGTTTGGAGTTTAGGAGAAATAGTACCGGAATCTGTACTGTTTTATATTGCATCTCAATTAAAACTTGACCCGATAATCATCACCGAATATTCCCAAAGGGATACAACTCGACGCGAACATCTGGCAGAAATTCAAAACAATTTCGGATTTCATACTTTTAATATATCTACATACAAGCAATTCTCAAAATGGTTATTACCTTTTGCAATATCGTCAGATAAAGGGATGGCGCTTGTGGGAGCGTTGATTGATGAGATGCGCTTGCGCCAAATTATTATTCCAGCTATTTCTACGGTAGAACGTTTAGCCTGGGAGGTCAGACATCGCGCTCAAAAATTAGTATGTCTTGAGTTGACCAAAAGTTTGACAACATTACAAAAGACAGCGCTAGATAAATTATTAATTGTAGAGCCTGATAAAAAACTGACTGATTTAATTTGGCTACGTCAACCACCAGGTCAGGCTAATCCAAGAAACTTTTTAAAGGTGGTGGAACGACTGGAGTTTATTCGCCATCTCAATCTCGACTCTGGATGCTTGAAACGAGTACACCAAAATCGTCTGCTGCAATTTACTCGAACTGGTGCGAAGTCTACACCTGCTCACCTATCTAGGTTGGATGAATTGAGACGCTATGCTATTTTAGTTGCTTTTCTCATTGAATGGAGTGCTTCATTGGTCGATTATGCCATTGGAATGCACGATAAAATGATGGGTAAATTGTTTAACAAGAGTGAGCATCAGCACGGCGATAAGTTTCAACGCGATGGCAAAGCAATTAATGAAAAAGTCCGATTGTATGCTCAAGTGGGCAAGGCATTAATTGCAGCTAGAGATGAGTCAAATGATGCCTATCAAGCGATTGAATCTGTATTGGATTGGGAGAAATTTATTAGTAGTGTTGCCGAAGCGGAAAAGCTAGCCAGACCCGTAGATTTTGATTATCTTGAACTGCTTGATAACCGTTATTCACAGTTACGACGGTATACGCCTAAATTGTTGGATACCTTTGAATTTAAAGCTACATCTGCCAGTTTAGCAGTGATAAAAGCTTTGGAGGTCATTAAAGAATTAAATATATCAGGTGGTCGAAAAGTGCCGGAATCTGCGGACACTAGTTTCGTTAAACCTCGTTGGTCAAAACACGTAATTAAGGGCGATACTATTGACCGTCACTACTATGAAATGTGTGCTTTAGCTGAGTTACGTAGTGGTTTGCGTTCTGGGGATATTTGGGTAGCAGGCTCGAAGCAGTTCCAAGATTTTGAGGATTATTTGTTACCAAATACCTCATGGCAGTCAATGCGTTCTTCTAACACTATACCTGTGGCAGTAACAACGGATTTTACTACCTATATTGAACAACGCTCAATCGAATTGACGGAGCAATTAGCGCTTGTTTCTTCAATGATTGTAGAGAATAAGCTGGTTGATGTCAGGATAGAAAATGAGCTATTAATTATCACTCCTCTCACCAATACTGTCCCAAAGGAGGTTGATGAATTCAGCAGAAAAGTTCATAGTTTACTGCCAAGAGTTAAGTTGACCGATTTGTTGGTAGAAGTTGATTCTTGGACACAATTCACTAAGCATTTTACGCATTTACATTCAGGAGAACAAGTATCCGATAAAGTTGTTTTGTTAAGTGCCTTGCTTGCTGATGGTATTAATTTAGGTTTAACGCGGATGGCTGACGCAACTCAAGGAATGTCCTTTGAGCGTTTAGCTTGGGTGGCGGATTGGTATATTCGGGATGAAACTTATTCCAAGGCTTTAGCTGAGGTGGTGAATTTTCACGCACAGATACCATTTGCTGCTTATTGGGGTGATGGCACAACATCTTCTTCTGACGGTCAACGGTTTAAAGCAGGCGGACATCGCAGTTTTAATGAAGAGATCAATGCCAAGTATGGTAAGGATAGAAGCGTAATTTTTTACACGCATATTTCCGACCAGTATGCTCCATTTCACGTTAAGGTAATTAACGCCACGATTAGGGATGCAACACACGTTTTGGATGGTTTGTTGTATCACGAAAGTGATTTACAGATTCAGGAGCATTATACAGATACAAGCGGTTATACGGAGCATGTGTTTGCAATGTGCCATTTGCTGGGATTTAGGTTTGCTCCCCGAATGCGAGATTTACCCGATAAGAAATTGTATACTTTTGAACCTAGTTCTCCTGATTCGGTTTTAGCACCCCTGCTAGGTGACAAGATTAATGTGAAATTGATTCAGGAGTCTTGGGATGAGATTCTCCGCCTTGCTAGTTCAATTCGGACTGGGACGGTGACTGCTTCTTTGATGTTAAGGAAATTAGCTTCTTATCCTCGGCAGAATCGTTTAGCTTTAGCTTTGCGGGAATTGGGAAGGATTGAGCGAACTTTGTTTACCCTCTCCTGGTTGCAAAGTCCAGAACTGCGGCGACGGGCTACAGCGGGTCTAAACAAGGGTGAGGCCAAACATACTCTGAAAAGGGCGGTGTTTTTTAATCGTCTGGGTGAGATTCGCGATCGCTCTTATGAAGACCAGTTTTATCGGGCTAGTGGGTTGAATTTGGTCATTGCTGCTATTGTTCTGTGGAATACAGTGTACTTAGAAAAAGCTGTGGACTATTTGAAACAACAGGGAATGGATATTCCCGAAGAATATTTGCAACATTTGTCACCGTTGGGTTGGGAGCATATCAATCTCACTGGTGATTATGTCTGGAATTTGAAACAGGCGACCAGTTTTGACCAGTTGCGTCCTTTGCGGGTTAAAGAAAATAAATATCGCTGAAATGCTTATCTGATATAAGTTTCAGCCTTAGCGTACAATTTTCCCGTTTTGGCACGGTGATGCCAATACCCAGGTAAGATGGGTAGAAATTGGGTAGTTCTGCGCTATTTTTACCCAAGCGATTGAGCGATAATTATGTGTATAAAAAGCGCTGGCAAAGATTTTAAGCTGGCATTTAATAAACTGCAATATAAAACAGAGCCCTGGATTTTTACAGGGCTTTTTAAATTGAAAACTCAGTTTTCGAGTTTAAAAAAGCGAATGATGGTTTGATTGTATCTTTTACAAACAAATGAAAGCGAGTTTTAATTAGCTGGATTGGAGTTGAGTACAAGATCAAGTAAAGTACGAGCAGGTTGTGATTTAAATAGTGCAGCTTGGTGGTCACTATAAGCACGAACTAGGCGATTAAGCGTGCTGGCACCAGTTTTGGCTTTTTCAATTTCTTCACCTCTGACGATTTCACCATCAAGCATCTGCTCAATCACAAGTTTAATATCAGCAGCTTCAAGGCGGACTTTTTGTAGCTTTTCTAAAGTGCTAAGTAAGGTTTTGAGTGAATTTAAGATTTCGTCACTATCCAGGGCATTTTCCACTAATTCAGCGATCCCTTGAGTTTGTGTTCCACCTGGAAGTGTTAGTAATTCAGTAGTAGATGTTTTAGGTTTTATCTCGAATTCGCTTGCCATTAATCCTGACTCAAGAAATCTTTCTGAGTGTATCGTTTAATTGAGCTTTTGTTTAGTATGACTTTTAGAGAGTAGCAGATTCAGGTAAACTGTTGTAAATTATTAGCCACGGCGAAACAGAGCTTCTAGATAAACCTGGGAAACACGGCGATCTCCATCAGCATTTTGCAACAGAAACAGTGAGATAGCTGCGGTAATAAGGCGATGTTCATCCCAATCAGGATGCTGTTCTAGATAGCTGTTTAAAGACTGATGTAGTGTTTCAGGAAGATTAGTCAAGATGTTTTGGGTTGAGTTCATGCGATCAAAGCTTCCGAAAAAGCAAATCAATAAGGACAATAAGCCAGAGGTGATGCAGTAGTTGTCCTGTTTCACCCCATTCTTTAGTTGTCAAACCACCTGTGCTAGCAACTGAATAGTTTTATACAGTCGATGTTCAAGATGGAATAGACGGCAAAGGCTAGTCGATTTATTGTGTGCTGACTGGCTCGGTTTGTCAATGTTGCAAAATATTAAACATAAAGATAGAAAAAATAAATAATTACGTGAAAGCTAGGGTTAGAGATAGATTTTGTTTACGCAACTTAACAATAACTCCGTAAGACAGACTGATGGCTACAGTCATGACAAAATCCCCAGTGGATGAATAGAAGCCGATTATCTTGTCAAACAACTGTGGAAAATAGTAGAAGTAGCTGTGGAAAGTCTGTGGAATCAGTTAGAAAAAGTAGAGCTAATGATAAGAATTGCAAAAAGTTCTAATGTAAGCTCTGCGATTGTCAGGGGCTGAAAATACAGTAGATCCTATGCTACAGACAAATCTTTGGCTCAGTGACGACTCAAGTGGAAAAATTCTTTTTGCGTCACGTTGGAATAACCTCGTATGTAATTAACAACTTCCTTTGACGGTTACAAATCAAAATCAAGGCTGAATGTTTCCGGTTCAAAATCTTCTTCTTTCTCTTGTACCAATGGAGTTGAAGTCATTGAAGGAAGTTTGTTCGACTCAGTAGTAATCGGCGTGAAAGCTACTTGTTGTGTGGCTAATCCAGCCTTGATGAAAACAAAATAGCAGTCAATAATAAAGTAAAGTGTCTCCAGGTAACTTTTACCTAGTTGTTGGGACTCTGTAAATATGCGTTCTCGATAGTTTTCTTTAAGCCGAATTTTTATCGGAGCTAAGTCAAATTTTTCTGTCATTGTGATCATTTAATAGATGTAGTTGGCGAATTCTTGCTGCTGATGGCTTTTGCCATTTCTAAAAGCCCAAAGACATTAGCTTCTACTGGGTTGTCCAGTATTTTGAACCCGTTTTTCTCTAAAAGCTTCTTAAATCCAGGTAACAGGCAACCTCCACCAATCGCCCAGATTTCATCACCCTGGTGTTTGGCATCAAGTGTCTGATTCACCACTTTCTTCAAGTACTTTTCATACCAATCTTTCAAACAAGTACTGTAGACATCTTTGATATCGATGTCACGGCTGTACCGAGTATGCCCCATTTCCAGACAAAATCGGATCTTGGAGGCATCCCCAATTTTCCCGCCATTTAAATGCTTCATCTTTTGGGAAATATCATTGATGAGAACTTCTACGCCTGTGGGGTAGGCGGTGTGAACTTCTCGTTTCCCTTGGTTGTAACGAGAATACAGAGTTGTACCATTGCCAAAATCTAAAATGGTTAATTTTTTCGGTAGTTGATGCCCAAACAATGCACCCATCCCTTCTAGTACGACTTTCAGGACTTCGATCTTCACCTCTGATTGTTTGCCAGCAAGTATTGGCTGATATTCTCCATTTAGTACTTTTTGCAATTCTTCAGCCAGAGCGACATCATGTAAGCTAACGACTAATTTTAAATGCCAAGCCTTACGGTGTGGAAGATGTGCCAATGCACCGAATAAAGTCAATAATGCGTTGTTGACTTTGTTTTCATTGTTATCAGTGTTTCGGTCAAAATAATTTCCTGTACGGAAAGCTGATTCTCCAACTGTGTAAGCAGTACCGTTAAAAACGACCCTCCCAGGTACGTCTTCCATCTCGGCATTGGTTATATAGCTGGGGACACGAACAACTTCAAAGCCATCGACTAAAAGTTTTAGACTTCCATAGCCGTTATCAAAGCCAGCAGGAAAAATTTTTTGCAAGGTGTGAATGTTAGACATAAAGAGAAAGGTAATAGATTTTGAGAAAGTGAAAGTTATCTGTTCAGGTGAAGTGGGGAGCAGGAGAGCAGGGGAGCAGAGGAGCAGAGGAGGCAATTAAAACAGTTCTTAGTGTTTACTATTTACTGTTAAAAATGGATAACTCTGACCTTCAGCAGAATAATTAGTTTTTCTTACACCGATAACTAATAATTGTTAATGCAAACATTTTCTCTTGCTCCCCTGCTCAAGAGCTCCTCTGCTCAAGAACCTTTTTTTCTTCAGCGTCAAAAAATTATCATAACCTCTTGGGGGCGAAGTGGGGTAAAACCTCACCCAATTGAATGTACCCCATATAGCCCCCATATAGCCCCCACGTGGGAGTCAAATTTTGCTCAAGCCTCTAAACTGCTTTGGGGTACATATAGCCCCCATATAGCCCCCATAAATTTTTTTGAAATCTTTTCTATCAACGCAGCAAAAATTAATTTAGATCATCGTTGACCCTTTAATGAAATTCAAAATTCAAAATTCTGTTAGGAAGAATAAGAATAATTTTGAATTAATTCTGGGTACAAGCCCCTACTGATTCCTTGAATCAGTGGTCTGCAAGAAGCGACGCTAGAAGACTCGCTTTCCGCGTTAGCGAGTCTACTAGCGTATTTAATTTTGAATTCCCCGTACCCCTCCGGGGAAGCAAGCTACGCGCAGCGTCTTGCAGAGAAGGGGTTGACAGCTTAATTTATACTTTAGTGTCAATAAGATTGTTGAAAAGCAATTCAGTTTTGCTCTTTAACTTCTCGCTGACTATGTAACGAGTGCGTTATTACTTGCTTACAGGTTCAGCTTTCTCAACTGAATTATCATTTACACCCAAAGTCAATTGCAAAGGAGTTTTTTGGGGGTAAGCTTTTACCACTTGTCGATAAACTTCATAGTTAGTAGGTAGTGCCTTCTGTAAATTACCCACTCCGTAGGTCAGTTTGTACTGAACATCTTTCATCAATTCAGGTTTGCCTGCCTCTTCTTGAGATTTTTTGCGTTGTTCAACTTCATCAACACTTGGTCGTGGCGGTAAAGTAGGCCACCATAGCCCTCTGTCATCTGGGCCAACAACTGCTCCTGCCGGTTTCAATCCATTCCGATTCACCACTGAAGTATTAGCAAAAGTTTCAATGCGTGGTTGTGGTTGACTAGTTAGGTTATTCGCATACTTGACTTGCCAGGAGTAACTGGTAAGTGCTGTAGCTTCATACTGTTCAGCAGTAGTAGTGCTGCAACTAGTTAGTGTCAGTGCCGTTAGTGCAGTTATTATTGAGGGTAAAAATCTCATTTGCATTATCAATCGTAAATATCTTTCACCAATCACTCTTGAAGAGGGAATGTACCATCATTGCTGCCAAGGTGAAGGTATCGCGGTAATCGAAAGCACTTCCCTTGCTTGCAGCCTAATCGCTGTTTGCTCACAGTTGGGGCATTTTACCTTTGTGAAAATTACTGAAGGTCGTCCTTTGTACTCGCCCATTACGGGATCTCCAGTGTACTCGCTGATTATCCCCTGTTTGCAGTGGTAACACTCGAATATCACACGCCCTACCTCCGAGTTGCAATCCAGGAATTGCATGTGCTGACAGGGTGATGGCGGTAATTCTGGTTCTTCGGGGCGGTCTTGAAAGGGTATATAAGGTTTGGTTGCTGGTGGTGAATCTTTTTTTTTCTTGTTGCGCTTGCCAGTCATCTGCGGCTTAACTTTTGGCGGCTCTAGGGGTTTTTCCTCGACAGCGGGATGGGCAGGCTGTTGGTCAGTTGGGAGTTCTTCCAACAACTTGCCATCATCTGGGGTAGGGCTAAATAGCTCTTGTTTCTCTGTTGGTTTAGATACACTCTCGGTTGACTGAGCTACTGTTTTTATGACTGCATAAATAGCAGGTGTTTCTGCTACATCTTGGTATAGTTCTACTTGAGCATCACTGTTGGTCAAATCCTGCACCTCTGGTTGTTTAGCCGCAGGGATGTGCTTGATCAGTTTTGGTTGTTGTGGCTTGGGTGGTCGCTTAGTAGATTCTATGCTCATTGGAGTCGAAGTTTTTGACAGACTATTTTTAATGTAACTATAACTATCCTTATTGCTTCTGCTTTTTAAGGCAACTTGTAGATGCCATATATAGTAGTATTCTTTTAAAACTCAACCTCTACAGTCATTGATGACCTTGCATAAATCGGCTAATATTTAGTGCAACATTTTTATAAAAATTAGATAAATTACACTAAGATCCTGCATGGAGTAGCATTACTCCATGCAGGATCTTAGAATTTTCTCAAAAAGTGGAGTAACGTTACTCCATAAGCCTTTAGTTTTTGAGCTATGAAAAAGAAAGCAGTTAAAAGAAAAATTAGATTAGATGTTAAATCCAATGCTGGTGGAACTGGAAAAACAACTTTAGTAACACATTTAGCGTACATCCTTGGCAAAAAAGGTTACTCAGTCACAGTTATTGAACTAGACCCATTAGGTTCTCTTAAAATCTTTACGGGAGCTTTTTCACAAACTGAAGATCCTCCTCCTGAAAAAACCCTAGCGTCTGTTTTCAGGGATGATTTCAAAGGCAATTACCCTTTGTTCCCTATTTGGGAAAACAAAATCCATAATGTCAATGTTATTTTAGGCGGCGCTCCGTTAGAAGAAAGTATTCATAAAATTTACTCTCATTCCAGAAAATATTACCTGCTTCATGATCGTTTAGAAGACTATCCGCTTGAATCTGACATTATTATTCTGGATAACCCAGGTGGTCTGGAACCTATGGGTCTAGTAGCTTTAGCCGCAGCGACAGACATATTGGTTGTAATGCAGTTAGAATATAAAGCTTTGTATGGTTCAGCAGGTTTGATTAATTGGTTTTATGACAAGATCAACGAGTTACGACTACGACCAGAGCCTAAAATATTAGGGTTTGTACCATCACAAGTAAATATAAAGAAAGTAGCCGCCCATCGAAACATTGGAGAAGAAATCCCTAATCAGTTACAAGAGCTTGGAATTTCATGTTTTCCGCCAATTAGAGAATCAAACCAATTTATTAATGCGAGTGGAGTAGGGCTTCCCATTCATTTATTTGCACCTGCTTGTGAAGCTATTAAAGACTTTGACCCCATCGTTACCAAAATTATAGAGCTAATGAGTCAGGACTAATGCTAAAACCAGATATTTCTAATGCGTTTGCAAATGCAGGACAATCACAAAAAATTCATCATTTAACTAAACGAGTTGAGGAACTCGAAGCTGAAATTAATCAACTTCGAGCCGTGGAAGTTGATAGTGAAGAAAAAATTGTTCTAGAAGCCCGTATTCAAGAGCTAGTTACAGAATTAGCTGACAAACAAGGAGTTGCAGAAGTTCCAATTAACTTGATTGATCGAAATCCTCGCCAACCCAGGCAAACTTTTACTAAAGCCAGTATAAAGGGAATGGCTGAACTCCTTAAAAAGCAAGGACAACATACTCCTGTAATTCTCATTCCTCTATCTAATGGTAGATACTTATTATTTGATGGAGAAAGACGATGGCGAGCAGCACCTGAAATTGGATGGAAAACACTAAAGGCTGTATATATAATTACTGAAATTGAAGCAAATGACCGCGAACTTCATCGGCAAGCTCTTTCAACAACTTTGCATAGAGAGGATCTTAATGCCCTTGACTTAGCAGAATCTTTGATTCAACAAATTATCTATGACTATCCTGAGTTGGAAGAGCAGAAAGATTCCATACCACGCTTACTTAACGCCGCAATGAGCCGATTAGAACGTAACCGTAAAAATTTAGAACTGTCCGATATCCGATTAGCTTCTCCAGAAACTCAAAGTCAGTGGCTAGAAACTGTTGATTTCAAAAGTGCTGAAGAACAAAAAATATTTGATGTAATTTTAGCATTACAGCTTAACCCTACCTCTATTGATACTAATATTTTCCCTTTACTCAAATTATCAAAAGATTTAAAAACTGCTATTCGAGAGGAGGGGTTAGAGAGCAGCAAAGCTAAAGAATTGAATAAGCTATCTGCTATTCAACTAAAAATCAATGAAACTCAAGCTCGGAAAGTAAGAATCCAGCTAACTGAGAAGGTTATTCAAGAGAAACTTTCTTTAAGTCAAACAAAAGCTTTAGTAAAAGAGATGTTAGAAAATCACAAATCCTCTGAAAACACAACTAACCAAAATAGTAAGATTATTAAAACAGTTAAAACTATAGGCGCTCTTGAGCTTGAGGGATTAGCCTATAATCAGCTTAAAGAAATTCGTCAGGCTCTAGAAGGTAAGTTAAAAGAAATTGATCAAAAAATGAAGGGCGCAAGCTCCTAAATTATATTGAATTGATGTAGAGAAGACGGAACTCAGAATATTTCAACTAGAAGCAAAAAGTTGGGTACAAGCAATATGAGCCACTAAATGCTTGAGAAAACAACTGTCCATAGTTCTCACTGCCACAAAAGATGCTATTGTCAACTCTACTAACGAGAAGATCATTACTTGATGCACTTGTAATAGCCCTTATAAAATTATTAGTACCGCCAGTAATGTTTCCATCAATGTTAGGGTTGACAGTTCCTAGCCCTAGATTATCTGGAGTCACTTTGTTAGTTGCGATGATGGTATTGCTAGCAGTAAAGATACTTTAATAATTGCTAACTCCTGCACCTTTGCGAATACCATTGTTGTCAGAGTTAGGAGTGTTATTAGTTTAGAACTACCCGCAATACAAAGCACTTTTATCCAGCAACTACCCAAAACGAAGAATTATGCTTATCTGTAGTAATCACCACAAGCTGAAGTTTTACTGATTCACTGGTGAGATGGGTTGCATCAGGTAAGGAGTTGTTTAAGATTCAAGACAAGTGACGGCAAATCCATCTTCTGATTCATATCGTCTACTATTTCCTCATGCTAGGGTCAAACAAAATAGGAGAGTGCGATCGCTCCATTTGAGACTAAGTGATAATGTTTGATTCAAGGAAGCAGGAGGGGCAAGTGTCCTGACTCTTCCAGGCTGTAATTGCTAGAAGCAAGCAATTCAATCCATAAAAGCGTTCAGTTGTTTAGTCTACTAATGAACGTGTAAAGCTCTCAAAGGTCAATTGACTTCTAAGTAAAAAACGAAAAAACAACAACGGAGAAACTAACAATGGCTGGTAAGTTGATCGACAAAGTTGCAATTGTAACAGGGGCATCGTCTGGTATTGGTGAGGCTACAGCGTTGGCGCTGGCAGTCGAGGGCGCTACAGTAGTAATTGCTGCCCGTCGGAGCGATCGCTTGCAAGACCTAGAAACTCGTATTACTGGCACTGGTGGAAAAGCCTTATGTATTACTGCTGATGTTTCAGATGAGGCGCAGGTAGAAGCCTTGATGAACCAAACTCATGCAAAATTTGGCAGAGTTGATATTCTCATCAATAATGCAGGGGTGATGCTGTTAGGTCTGATTGACGGTGCAGATACAGAAGACTGGCGACGCATGATCAATCTCAATGTATTGGGATTGATGTATGCGACTCACAAAGTTTTACCTTTGATGAAGACACAAGGTGCTGGGCACATCGTCAATATTTCATCGGTAGCAGGTCGAGTTGCAAACGCCGGAAGCGGTGTTTATAACGCCAGCAAATGGGCGGTTGGTGCGTTTAGTGAGGCACTTCGCAAAGAGGTCTATCAAAATAACATCCGCGTCACGATTATCGAGCCAGGGTTAGTGGCAACAGAATTACCGCAGCACATTACAGATTCCTCTGCAAAAGAGCAGGCAAAAAACTTCTACGGTTCGGTCAAAAATCTTGAGAGTGAAGATATTGCCAATGCGATCGTTTATGCCGTTACACAGCCGTCACATGTTAACGTCAACGAAATCTTGATCCGCCCAACTGAACAAGAACGGTAATTAGAACAATGATTCAATTTTCGATTATTTCGCTAGTTATGGCTTCCAAAATATTATTGACATTTTGCGAAGTTATGGAACTAATACCAATTGACTCTAAACTTTGAATAGCTGCAAGATATTCTGATTGAGATTGGTATTTCTCCTCAAAATAATGTTCATCTTTATAGCCATAAAGGATAGACTCAGAACCAATCTTCTTGAAAAACTGCTCAGATGGTATCAAGAGTCTTGTACTTTGAAAACAGCCCTCAAGATAACCATAAAAATAACTGATAAAATAGTTGATTTCTTGGCGAGAAAATTCTATTTCAAAAGGCTCACGAAGTATTTGAGTATCATAACCTTCTACTTCAGATTCCAGAACCCTGTAAAAGCTAATATACAGTGTACCCCGATCATCATAAATATTCATTAAATAGAAGAATCTGCCTTGTGCTTTTTCTAAAACCAATAATACTGGAAAAGAGAAAGTACCTTTCCAATCGTCAATAAAATCACTGCTATCACCAAACAAGTGCGTTAAGCAGACATATAATTCAGCCAAATTGAGTTTATTTTTGTTCTCGCGTTCGGAAAGATAAAAGTGCATATAAAACATATAATCATCTTTAATAGGAAGGCTTTTTTGGCGAAGTTTTCTAAATTCAGCATCATCCAAACACCAAAGCTCGTATGTAATATCTTTCCGTTTGAGCTTAACTTTACTGCGCTGTTTAATTTGTCTAACTACTTGCTTCATATACTTGGATTGCATTCACCAAAAGTCATATAGTATTAATGTACTATATTAATGTTTTTAGTTCTAGTGTCTTTAACATGACTAATGAAAATCCTCAGACGGAATATGATTCGCTGTGGAAACAAAACAGCTACAGATATATATCTCGCTCTCTTATTCGGAATGCTCATAGTAAGTCTAGATAAATGATTTCCTATGAGGAGAGCGATTTTTTTCGGGGGAGATGAGACTGGCAATGCGGTAAGATGACGCAATGTCAGATCCTGAGCAACTTGTCATCTACCAGCTTCATATTTTTATCCTGGGCATTAGTCCCATGATTTGGCGTAGGATAAAAATCCGCAGCGACAGCACGATCGCCGATTTGCACTACATCATCCAGATAGTAATGTCCCGATCAATTAACTGCAAAAAATCTACATCTGCTTCTCGCTCATGAGCCACTTAAGCCTTATATCTTTGGAGGAAAAGGCGTAGGTTCTCAGGGGGATGGCACTGCACAACTGATAGTTAAAAATCAAGAGAGTCAAAGAAAAACTATCGAAATTATTAAGCGTGATTTTCCTAAAATGCAAGCGTTACAGTTAACTATCGCAAGCTTAACAACTCCCATGATTAAGCAAGTGATGCTCAGGGACGAAAGTTGAGTTTCTTTAATACCTCAATGAGTGGAGGATGACTCACCATTCTCCTCAATCATCTTCCAATTACGTATCTGAGGCTGAAGTTCAGCAATTTCAGTCTCAGTTACTGACGGCAAATCACCACTATAAAGAACACAAGCTTTTTGTAGTAAAGCTTCCACTGTTTTTGCTCCTTCACGAGTCACAATTTCAATTAAGTGTGCAGTAAGACATCGTTTATTGTGAAACTGGGCTTAGTCATCTTCATCCATTAGGCGACAACGGCTTTGGGTCTTGCAAGCAAGTCGAGAAGAACGCTCTCGTACAATAGTCGCTAAATCTGGTCGTCCTGTTAGAAAAAGTCGCCAATCAGCCCAAATTCCATATAGGAAGTCGGCAATAGCACCGATAACTGGTAAGGAAGTTGCAGCATAGACCCAACCCATACCCAGAATTTCGTAAATGCGATGGAAAACTTCAACATTTTTAACTAGCGTTCCGTCTGGCAACACAGCATGAATACGCCCCATTGCAGTTTCATAGTCAACACCGCCATCTGCTTGGGGATTGTAGTCATCAGCTGCAATATCTACAAACGCCACCAGCCCTCGACCCGCGTCCCGCTTTTTCAAAAAGTTAACCTCACGCAGACACAAGGGACATTGGCCGTCATACAGCAGTTTGATTTTCCACGACGGCAGAGTGGATAAAGGTTGGTCTAGAGAGTTGTTACAACCGTGGGATTGGATTTGTGGTGAGGACATTTTGGGATATTAACTAGGTTTATTTCCTTACATCAAGCGTAACGCCTCTGGAATTATAGGGTTTGGCCCATTCGAGCGACGCGTAGCTTGCCGCCGTAGGCATCGCTATTAGCGTGAAGGGCGTAATCCGAAAACCAATGAGCCAATGACAATTCCAGCTACCATTGTGCCTGCGTTTTCTGCTGGGAAGCAGTTTCGGGAGAAAGTAGCGCCATAGATGAATTGCTTTACCACTAGCAATCCGCTTTACGCTACGCTATCCGCCGCTCGTACAAAAATCATGTCTGTTCTGACGACTGAGGCATGTATTATGTTTCGGTAAAAACAGAAATACTTAACAGCCAAAGGTTTCCAACATTATAGAAAGAAGCTTTGGGATGGACTCTCCGTGAATAATAGAACCATGCATTGTTGCAAGGTACTTAATCGGTAGCTTTTGTATTGCCTCAATTCCTCGAGTGAAACTTTTCCCTTCAGACATAAACCCGACTTTTTGCTGAAAATTAATGATGGATTCTGTAAGATCCTTCTCGGTAACAGGCTCATCGAACTGACCCGGATGAGCTGCGAGATCGGAACAGAAAAGGATCTCCTCTTGCGGCTGATAAAATACACAACCTTCCCATCCATGAGGAAAATGAGGAGTTTCAATCAGGATGATATCTCTTCTACCAAGGGAAAGAATAGAGTTATTCTTAAGAGCCGTTGTTGGTCGCAGTGCAAAGTCATCCATGTTTGATTGATTCAGAGGACTCACAATTGTTTTCGCTTGCGGCGCTACTTCAAGCCACTGATTAAGCGCTCCGCACTCATCAGCTTCAAGGTGACAAAAACCTATGTAATCAAGTTTTGAAGGATCGCAGACAGACTCTACTAGCTGATAAGTTTGCTCGAACCAATTTGAGCGACCTGTATGAATCAGCATCGGGTGCTCATCAACGAGCAGAAATTGACTGAAAACAAACTTCTTGTTATTTGAGATCGAAAGCTTATATATATTAGGAACTATCTCATCTATGCGCGTGAATTTAGCATCGAAATGCGTAAACATCATCTTTTGGGGTAAAAAACATCTGACATTTTTTCCCCAAAGCCCAAAAAGCAAAGCTGGTGAAATCGGGGAGTTGTGCAGCAACTGAACTTATGTTACTACCTAATCCCTAAGCTATGCATCTAGCTGATTTTTACGACATGTGAATGGGTAAAACTTTAATACCGATTAGCTTATTAATTTTTCTGAGAGTAAAAAAGACCCAGATTAAATGCCTGGGTCTTTGAGGTAGGGAATCATCCCAAGATTTCAATCACAGCCGCGAGAATAGCTGGGGCTTTGTCTGAAACCGGAATGAACACCCGCTTTTGCCAGTTGATGATCTCGGTGAAACAGCCCACAGCTAAAAGTCGCTCTGCCAGTGAGATAGCATTAACCAGTTCTATACGAGGTTCTGTGGCAATATAAGAACGCCGTAAAGTAACGCCACCCGGTAACTGCTGTGAATAGCCTTCGTTTAGCACTAAAGAGACTAACTCCTGTGGGCTTAACAGCTTATCCTTCAGTCCAAGTTGTTCAGCCACAGACTTAATATCATTAGCATTCACCACCCGACCGAGAATCTTTTGTCCATCGCTGGTTTGCAACCGGAATACTCGACTATTCTGCTGTGGTAGTATTTTCCAGATGGGTAGGAGAATACCAGTTACCAAATGCAGGTAATCGGTAGTGAACTTGGGCAGTGCGTCTACTTCAATAGACCAAGCAGCAGCAAAGGTGTCAGCCGAAACCTGCCGCCAAGTGGAAGATTCCAAGTCTTGGACTGGTAGGCGAGTTTCTTTGTGTGGGCGAATCAGCAAAACTCTTGGGACAACTCCACCCTCAGAGTCGAATAGACTATGCGTTGGAATTGTTATCGCCGCACGACCTTTCTCATTCACCATGAATTGCCCTTGGTACTTGGCAGCAAACTCAACCATCTCAATATCCGTTTTGATGTTGTTCTTCTGAACTCGCTCAATTTTGAGGTAGTTGGTGACGCTACCTGTGGCAGGGTGTGTATAAAATGCTTCCTGGCTTTCGATGGTAAAACGTTCAGCCCGGAGTGTCTCTACACCCATCTCATAGACCCCTGCCGCGATCGCTGCTTCAATCTGCTGGCTCAAGAGTAATTCAAACCTCTCGAAAATCACGTTTTGCATATCAATTCGTAGAGCCAGTAGTCGATTGAGGAATTGCCGCAATGGGGGCAAGTCGATTTTCATCCCGCCTTCATGAGAGGTTAAACTCAGTCCAGTCATTTGCTCGAACTTTCCTAAAGACACTTCATAAAATCGACCTTGGTATATTTGCCTGAATAACTCATACAAAGCGTGTTCTGCATAGTTCGATTCAAGATTATCTTTAGCCTCAAATATTCCATTACCTCCGGTTTGCCTTTGCCCCCTTGTGAGTGCGCCCAAGCTATCCAGCCTTCGAGCGATGGTTGAGATAAAGCGGCGTTCACCGATGACGTTAGTGGTAACAGGTCTGAACACGGGTGCTGATGCTTGGTTGGTGCGGTGCGATCGCCCTAAACCTTGGATGGCATTGTCTGCTCTCCAGCCGGCTTCCAACAAATAATGCGATCGCCGGCGACGATTCGCAGCATTTAGATCGGCATGATAACTTCTGCCTGTCGCACCAGCGTCACTGAAGATGAGGATTTGTTTGTCACCCTGCATGAATGCAGCAGTTTCAGCAATATTCGCACCACTACCCCGTGAATCAACGAATAAACGTCCAGATTCATCTTTCAGAACTCGCTTGCTGCGACCAGTTACTTCGGCAATTTGTTTGTGACCGAAGTGCCACAGCAATTGTTCTAATGCGCCGGGGATGGGATCAAGGCTTGCTAACTTATCGACTAAGGCATCTCTCAAGGCTACAGCTTCTTGTGAAATAACTGGAGAGCCATCAGCGTCAAAGACCGGCTCGGATCTTTCTTCTCCATCAACGCCAGAATGAATGGAATGCAGATGAACAGGGAAAGCACTCATCAGGTAATCCATCACATATTCTCGTGGGGTCAAGTCAAGATTGAGATCCTTCCATTCGGAAGCCGGAACTTCATCAAGTCGTCGTTTCAAAAGTTCTTCATTAGTCGAAACTATTTGAATGACAATTGCAAGACCTTGGGCTAAATCCTGCTCAATCGCTTTGATCAGGGTGGGGCATTTCATCCCGGTCAGCAGATGATTGAAGAATCTCTGTTTATGGCTTTCAAACTGCGAGTTGGCAGACATCTTAGCAGCACGATTGTACGTTTTTGCGCCAGAGATATTACAAGCTTCTAACGCTTTTTCTAAATTATTATGAATAAC
>NZ_JACJSH010000075.1:0-28076 GCF_014698055.1 Nostoc sp. FACHB-133 | reverse complement strand
TGTTAATACTGCTTAAAAAGTATAAATAAATTTATACTACTGGGAAAATGATTTAGTGATCGCTTGTTTTTTACTGGATCTGACGAAACCGCATAGCTCCCCCACTGCCTTTGATGACTTCCGAGGTGAGGAAGTTGCTCCCGGTGCTGATGTAACTAGTGATGAAGCACTTGAAGCTTACGTCAGAGAAACGTGTGATACTATATGGCACCCAGTTGGCACTTGCAAAATGGGAACAGACTCTGATTCAGTAGTAGATCCTGAACTGCGGGTATATGGAATTGAAGGGTTGCGTGTCGTGGATGCTTCAATTATGCCAACCATCACCACGGGAAATACCAACGCACCCACAATTATGATTGGCGAAAAGGCAGCCGATTTAATTAAAGCAACTTATCAAGTTTCCAAGCAAGCGTCTTTAACAAGTGCATAGATGTAGAGCGTTGAAGAGGTTGCAGTCTTCTCTACGAGACGTTCCGCGAAGGGGGTTTATGTCGATTGCATTAGCGAAGCGTTAGCGACGTTAGGAGCGTCACCCCTGAACCTGAAGGGCTTGTTATTAGACATCAGGCTACGCCTATGCTCATCAAGTTTACGTATTTTAATAATTACTATCAGATGAGAGTTTGATGAACAAATACTTTATGGCATAAGTACAAGCGATCGCTCAATTGAAATTTGAGCAATACGTGCAAAGGTAAGCAAGGGTGATAGTACTTAAGAGTGGTGTAAATTATTCTGTCTGATCGTCTGCGGCTCGAAAATTTTTACCCGATGCCGATAATTAAAATCCACCTGTCCTTAACCAGAGTACTTCCCAAAAAGAGAGATAAAATAACAATGTTTATTTGAAGTCGCCTCAGACTTCAGCTACTTCAGTCTAGAACCGCCTGAACTACCTGAAGTCTGCGGTGGAGGATCGTCAAAATTATTGTCCTTTTGGGCTAAAGCTATTTCGGGGATAAATAATAGTAAGCAAAGGGCAATGTAGGTAACGATGTTTTTCCGAAAACATTTCTGTAAAAGGCATAATATTTGAGCCATGTTTCTCCTCCTAAAATAAATTAAGGCGTTGCTGATGAAATTTGAATTTCAGGTGTCCCTTGACTCGATAGCCTTAATTTATAGGAAACAGATATTACCCACATCGAATAGATGTCATGGGAAGACCATGACATCTGTCATCAGTTCATGAAAAAATCACAGTGTGTTTCAAACGAGTATGATTTGATAAAGCACTAACCAGTTATAAAATGCTCTGCCCCAAAAGTGCGGGAACGCGCTTGAGCAAAAGAGGTGACATACCGTGAAAAGTCAATACAAATTGCACATAAGTGGCGAGTGCAAGTAAACACAAAATTTAGCTGACAAGAAATCCGGGCTGGGGTGTGCTTGATGCTGGGGAGTATTGTTCTAGTCTGGTTGAGTTAAAGCGACAATTTCTTCAAAACAAAAGTTATCGACCAGATCAGTAAGGCTTGAGGCAATATCAGCATGATTATGGGAAATTTGCTCAATGATTTTCAGAATTTGCTTGCCATCCACCCGTTTAGCAGAAGAATGCAACTGTTCAACTAAATCAACCCCCAAAGCATTTAAAGCACTGGGAGTTAAAATATCTGGCTTGTTTTGAGTTGCAGGTGGTGTGTTAACTGCTTCATCATAGATATATAGCACACCAAGATGCTGAGATATAGTATTGAAAATATCAGCCTCTTGGAATGGCTTACGGATATAGTCATCACAACCAGCAGCTAGGATTTGGGCCCGCTCTGACTCTAAAGACGAGGCAGTTACAGCCACAATCTTTGTAGCAATACCAGCGGTAGTGGATTTAATCCGTTTTGTAGCTTCCAGGCCATTCAGTATTGGTAGCCGCATATCCATAAATATTAAGTGCGGCGAATATTTTTGCCAAACTTCAATTGCCTGTTGACCATCAGTTGCTTGTTGCAGTTCAAAACCAAAAGGAGAAAGTAATTTCATCAGTAGTTGGCGACCTTCGGGCAGGTCATCCACAATTAAAAGGCGATAGTTAGGCTGATTTGGTTGTAGCGCCAAAACGCGACGAGTTGATTGTGGTGCTTGGGTTTGGGGAATTTCAACTGAAGATACGCAAATATCAAACTTGAAGACACTGCCGTACCCCACAGAAGAACTAACAGTAATGTCGCCTCCCATCAATTGTACAAACGAGCGAGCGATCGCCAATCCTAAACCAGTCCCTTGTTGCGATTGAATACCAGTTTGAGTTTGTACAAAGGCTTCAAATAGCTGCTCTAACTCCTTAGTGTTAATACCAACACCAGTATCTTCAACTTCAAAGTGGATTTTCTCTTGTCCGTTATCTCCGACTAATAATTCATCTAGCAAAACTGATACTCTCACCAACACACCCCCTGATTTGGTAAACTTGAGGGCGTTGGAGAGCAGATTAATCAACACTTGACGTAGTTTGACCTCATCTGTACAGATAAGTTGTGGCACTTCCGGTTGCAACTCAAAACGCAAGTATAAATCTTTATCTTTGGCTTTAAGTTGGAACATATTCTCCAATTCACTCAGTAAGCGATGAAGATTGAAAGATGTTTCATTAAGTAGTGTCCGTCCCGCTTCGATTTTAGATAGTTCTAGAACTTGGTTAATCAGAGTCAGCAAATGTTCACCGCTGCGGTTAATTATATCTAAATATTCTTGGGATTCTTGAGACAATTCATTTGAGCGATTCAGCAATTGGGAAAAGCCCAGAATCGTATTTAAGGGAGTCCGAAGTTCATGGCTCATGTTTGCTAAAAAAGCGCTTTTAGCAAGATTTGCAACTTGTGCTTGCTCTGTAGCTTGGGCAAGTTGAGCAGTGCGCTGTTGTACCTTTTGTTCTAATTGGGTGTAGAGGGTGGCATTTTCAATTGAGATTGCCGCTTGAGAGGATAACAAATTTAGGACTGATAAACGCTCTTTTGTAAATGCCCCAACTGTCAAATTATTTTCTAGGTAAAGAATGCCAATCAACCTACCACCGTTGAGCAGTGGAGTACACAAAATCGATTTGGTTTGATGTGCCTCAATATAAGGCTCACTAGTAAAGTTGCCCTCATGTGTTGCATCATTTAAAACTACATTTTCATGGGTGCGTGCAACATAGTTAATGATAGATAAAGGTAGGCAATCATCAATGCAGATTGACTGCAAAACACTCACTTGTTCATCATTAACCTTGCCAACAGCTTCAATTAGCAATTGTCCTTCAGCTTCTAAAAGCAAGTAACCCGTTTGCGCCCCGGCATTCTCAATTAAGATTTTCATCAAAGCTGCGAGTAACTTCTCAAGAACTATTTCACCGGAAATTGCTTGTGATGCTTTGATGACTGTAGCTAAATCCAAATCTTTGTTTGAACTATTGTCAGTTGTCGTAACAGGAGTTTTGGTATCTCTGTGTATAGTAATGCTCCTCCCTGCTGATGAAGTAGTCAGAAGATGTGGATATCTGGTTTCTAAATCTTTAACTTTGGCGCTTGCTCCCCAGCGCTTATAGCAATAGTGTGCTTCTTTCATATAAGTAGAAGCAAACTTTGAGAAGCCACGCGATTCATAAAACTTGGCTGCTAATTCATAAGCTAATGCTTCTTCTTGGATATATTCGTTCTCACAAGCTCCAATAATTGCTCGTTCATAAAACTCTTCAGCCTCAAAGATATTGCCCAGGACTCTGAGTTTTTCTGCTTGAACCAAATCGTATTTATGCTGGAAATTCATGGGAGCATGGTGTGCCCACTTCTGCATTTTTTCTTGATTACTGTTCACCTTGAGGAGTAACTTTTCTTGTTCTACACTGGAAATAGATGGAAATATCGCCAGACGAGCCAGAGAATCATAGAAATAGAATATAGGGACGTTTAGCGCTCCTGTCGTACCATCCAAATACTGTTCGGTATATCTGGCATTTTCTACGGCTTTATTAAACTCTTCAAATAGATAGCAGAGGATAAGCTTATGGCTATAAAGGTAATGAATTGTAGTTCTGTCATTGGCAGCTAAATAAAGAGGCAGCATTTTCTTTTCGTTGTATACTTCTCCTTGTAGGTGGCAGGGATTTTCAACCCTTCCAAGTAAATTAAGAACTACTTGATGATCGACTTGATTCTGAGTTAAGACATTTTCCTGCCCCAATTGAGCTATAGCATGATGACAGAAAGCAAGCTCCCGTTCCAACTTCGCCAGTTCTAGACCACTGAAGTATGAATATTCACCTTTAGTCCTTACGGCATAGCTAGCATATTCAAAATCTCCATTTTCTATGCCGCTAAAGTAAGATTCTTCATAAAGTGATAAAGCCTCTTTTACATGATGTTTTATATGTGTTATGAACTTTGCAACTATAAAGTTTATCTTACACTTCTGTCCTGTATAATTGAACCTATCAATCAGATTTAAAGCCAATTCACCAAATTGATAAGCGGTTTCAATATCAATATCATTGGCTACCCCACTTAAAATGAGTCCGTAACCAGCATAAGTAAAAGCAGAAAAGAGAGAGTTACCATACTCAAGCAATAAGTTTATCTGTTCGCACAGAATCAGTGGTAGCAATATCGGTGCAGCTTGATAGGTAGCACCGCCTATACTACATGAGATCCGCATGGCTGCAAGTTTGTATTTATCTGTCATCACAGGCAAGCTAATCAAGTCCCCTATACTCTTCCCCCTCAAAGCAGCTCTTGTTTCTTCCAACTTCTGCTGAACATCCAGATGAGTAGGCAACTGAGGGAAACTCACCCCCAACTGTTCGAGAACTTGTAGCCCTATCTTGACAGCTTCGAGTCTGTTACTCTGCGCGATGCAGGTTAGAATTTTGACCTCATAAACTTTCACTTTGTCCAGAACAGTCTTGGCTTGTTCCAAGACAACCGTTGCCCATTTCTCCATTTCATCGAAGTCACTGCACAAGTATGCTGCTTCTGCTGCTTCCTCATGCAGAACTAAGCTGAGATCGTATTGATATTGCCAACTATCTACGATCAGCAATTTTATCCCTGTAGTCAGATATCTCAATGTGGCATTATAAGCTGTCGCAGCTTTTGCTCTCTTTGCTGCAATCAAATTTAACTGTGCGATCGCTTCTCGTTCTGCTGGCTCAATCACCAGTGCAATACTGAGGTTAAGATGATCAACGATCTCAAAGACATTTTCCGATAAAGTTTCGCTTGCTTGCTGCCACAGATTGCGACCGATTTGTAAGTGAAGGATTTGTTTTTGATTTTCCCCAATCAGAGCATACGCCGCTTGTTGAATGCGGTCATGCAAGAATTTATAATCCTGAATTAATAGTTGAGCATCTAATTCGGATATGGGTAGGATGACTCCTGCGTGAACTGCTTCAACTAACGCGGGGTAAAGTTCATCTGGTGATTTTTCACAGATAGTAGCGAGGATGCTTAAATTGAAATTAGCACCAACACAAGCTGCCAAACTTAATAGATTCTGCGTTGATTGTGGCAGTTGCTTGAGCTTGCCAATCATCAACTCCACCACATTGTCAGTTATATCCCTGGCATGAATTTGAGCGATATCCCATTGCCAGGTGCGACTCGCAAAATCAAAACTCAGCAGATTTTCAGCGTACAGAGTTTTGAGAAACTCATTCACAAAGAAGGGATTTCCATCAGTTTTATTTATTATTAACTCTGCTAAAGGTTGAACCCAAGCAGTGCCACTATGTAATGTATCGGCAATTAATTGAGCTACAGCCTCCAACCCTAAAGGCTCTAAAGTAATCTGATCAATTGTTGTCCCCGCTTTTTTCAACTCCTCCAGAGTGATTGTTAATTGATGAGTTGAGTTAACTTCCTCCTCCCGATACGCTCCAATCAAAAACAAGTATTGTGATGAGCGATCGCTCATCATCAACTCAATTAACTTCAACGTTGCTGAGTCTACCCACTGCAAATCGTCCAGAAAGATAACTAAAGGATGTTCTTTTGCACAAAACACCCGAATGAACTTTTGAAAAACCAAATTAAAGCGGTTTTGAGCTTCAGTTGCCCCAACTTCTGGGACTGGTGGCTGTTTGCCAATTATTAGTTCGACTTCAGGAATCACATCAATAATTACTTGCCCATTCGCACCCAAAGCTGCTTGAATGTTTTCTCTCCACTGTTGTAAACAAGCTTCTGGTTCACTCAGCAGTTGCCGCACTAATGAGCCAAAAGCATTAACAATTGCAGAGTAAGGAATATTACGCCCAAACTGGTCAAATTTACCTGTAATAAAATAACCGCGCTTAGAGGTTATAGGTTTATAAATTTCTTGGACTAGAGCTGATTTACCAATGCCAGAATAGCCTGTGACAAGCATCATCTCACTTTGAGGCTTGCAGTTGGCAGATGCATCTACTAATGAACTTGACCCTGTAATGATTCGCTCAAACGCCTCCAATAACGTCTCAACTTGGGTTTCACGCCCATAAAGTTTTTGCGGAATCTGAAACTTATCATAAATATCGTGACTACCTAATTTGAACGCTTCCATTCCACCTGTGTTTTCTAGCTGATGCAGACATTCTTCTAAATCTGCCTTAATTCCCCAAGCGCTTTGATATCGTTCCTCCGCATTTTTTGCCATTAATTTCATAATGATGCTAGAGACAATTTCAGGTATCTCTGCATTCATCTGGTGGGGTGGAACAGCCTCAAGAGCAATATGACAATGCACCAATTCCAGTACATCTGTTGCTACAAATGGTAATTGCCCAACTAGTAGTTCGTAGAAGGTTACTCCTAGTGAGTAAAAATCCGTGCGGTAATCCAGCATCCGGTTCATTCTCCCGGTTTGCTCCGGCGAGATATAAGCAACAGTGCCTTCTAGAACACTAGGGTTTTTAAAACTTGGATCTGTGCGGGCAAATCGCGTCGCGATCCCAAAATCGATAATTTTCACCGTCCCAGTAGCTCTGTTGAGAACGATATTACTGGGGTTAATGTCCTTATGAATGACATTGCTGCTGTGAATATTACCCAATATCTCTGTGACTTGAATCGCCAAACGTAAGAAATCAGCCAAGGGCATCGGGCTAAATCCAGGCAATTGTGAACACAATTTTGCTAATGACTCCCCGCCAAAATCTTCCAACAGCATCACGAGTGTTCTTTGATATTCTTGGATGCTATAAACTTTTATCACTCCTTTTATATCCAAAGAACGAGTGATCTCATATTCCTGTTTGTAGCGGGTAAGTTCCCCAGGGGTGGGATAATCCTGTTTAAGGACTTTCAGGATGATTGGTGTATTACTTAACTTGCTTACCCCTCGGTACACAACTGAATTCGCGCTTAAGTATATTTGGGAGTGAACCTCAATGTTTGGGAGAGTAATCATCACGCTGTACCTCGGTTCAATTCCACACACAAGATCCAAAATCAACAAGGCTTAACGATTATTCTTCAACTTTCTCTAGTAAAAGTCAATTTGCACCCGGTCGGATTCAACAAAAAGTTAATCAACTCGCAAGTGACAAATGTAATGGTCTCGACATGACATTTATTAGATGTCGGCAAATATTTATTTAGGCTAATTTAGAGCTATCGATTCAGGGAGAAATCAAATCCAAACTACCTTACCACAAAAACTTCTACAACAAACTTTCATGAGTTTTAAAATACAAGGAATAATCAAATTAGACTTTTTTACGTCATGACTTAGAACGACTTTATGACCAACACTGTATATTCCTCTGGACTTCAAATAAATTCTAGTCAATCCAAAGGAGACATCCTCATCGTTGATGACAAGCCGGATAACCTCCGATTATTATCCGGTTTGTTGAGCGATCGCGGCTATGATGTACGGGCAGTGATGAGTGGTTCAGCTGCTCTTATGGGAGCGAAAGCTCAACCACCAGATTTAATTCTCTTAGATATTAATATGCCTGGTATGGATGGCTACAATGTCTGTCAACATCTCAAAGCCAATCCACTTACTCAGGATATTCCTGTCATTTTCATCAGTGCGTTGAATGAAGTTTTGGATAAAGTCAAAGCTTTTGAGGTCGGAGGTATCGATTATATTACTAAACCGTTTCAAGAAGAGGAAGTTTTCGCTCGTATTCAGACTCAACTATCTCTTCGTCAGATGCAAAGGATATTGCAAGCACAAAATGACCACTTGCAACAAACACAAGCAGAGCTTCGCAGACTACTAATACAGGAACAGGAACTTAACCAGCGCATTGAACAAATGGCTGTATTAGAAGAGCGCAATCGCATCGCTCGTGATATCCATGATTCTTTGGGACACTCTTTAGTGGCACTGAACATTCAAATGGAAACGGCGCTTACCCTTTGGAAAGAAGCTCCACAAAAGGCTTATGAGTTTCTTGTTGAAGCTAAACAATTAGGATCTCAGGCTTTGAACGCCGTTCGCCAATCTGTTACAGATATGCGGGCAGATCCTTTACAAGGTGAGTTGTTGGAGGTGGCGATCGCAACCCTTACCCAGGAATTTCACTACACTACAGGAATTGCACCCGAATGTCATATCGAGATATCCCTGCCTTTCTCTAACTCAGTCAATACATCTATGTATCGCATTATACAGGAAGGTTTGACCAATATATGTAAACATGCAGAGGCTACAACAGTTCAGTTACAGATTCAAACAACACCTACTGAACTTTCACTTACACTACAAGATAACGGTAGGGGCTTTTGTATTGATGGAAACCAAACTGGCTTTGGACTACAAGGGATGCGCGAACGAGTCCTCGCACTCGCTGGACAACTGGAAATTTCCAGCGAGCTTGGCAATGGTTGTAGAATTACAGCCAAATTCCCTAGAATGACAGTATGATTCAGGTTGTACTAGTCGAAGATCAAGAAATTGTCCGCCGGGGTTTGAAAACGCTGCTAGAAATCAAACCCGACTTTCAAGTAGTTGCAGAAGCTAGTAATGGTCAACAAGCCATTGACTTGATTAAAATACTACACACCAAATCTCAGCCACCAGATGTTATTCTCATGGACATTCGGATGCCAGTCATGGATGGTGTTACTGCTACTCAACAACTGTGCCAACTGTTTCCGGCTAGCAAAATTTTAGTACTTACCACCTTTGATGATGCCAAGTACGTCGCAGAAGCCATCCGCTTTGGAGCAAAAGGATATTTGTTAAAAGATACCCCTTCGGAGGAACTGGCAGAAGCCATCCGTTGCATCCATAAAGGCTACACTCAGTTTGGCCCTGGCATTTTAGAAAAAATTGCTGCCACCACACCCTCCAATGAGCCAAATCAACCCCAACAGCTCCCACCGGGATTTGCAGAACTCACACCCCGCGAAATGCAGGTTCTCAAAATGATTGCAACAGGTTCTAGTAACCGAGAAATTGCCCAAGCGCTCTTCCTTTCTGAAGGAACTGTCAGAAACCATATTTCCCACATTTTGACTCGTCTGAATTTGCGCGATCGCACTCAAGCCGCGATCGTTGCCAATACGTATCTCTCTTTTCTGGAGAATCAGTAAACGGTTCTTCATTGCGATCGCATAACTAAATCCAGTATTTCATAAATCTGTTAGAAGTTATCTCCTGTACAAATAGACAGTAGTATGCATCATCGCTGCTTGTAGAATTAAAAAGTTTTCCCTCGCTCCTATTTCTCCAATTAAAAGTGTAGTTTCCAAAATTGGAAATGCAGTTTCCGCTCATGACGTAGACCTTGCTAGCTGGCTCAACTTATTCTTTTAATTGTGAGGCAAAGAAATATCGCAGTCACACAAGGATGTGAAACAAATTATAGCTGATTCACATAATTATCTTAATTTCAAAATGTATAAATTCGCTCCTGTGAGTTTTTAATTAGATTACGACACTTAGCTAAAAAGCTACTTTGACCGCGCCACAAGCAAACTTATTTTGTAATGTATCAAGAGCAAAAAAATGAAACTTTACTATCGCGGCACTAGTTATGAATACGACACTAAGAAAGTTGAAAACAGAAAAATAGAACAGCCATTCCAGCCAGTTTCTCAATTTGGGCCAGCTTATAATGTGATTTAGCGTGGGATTACTTATCGTGTTGATCCCAATGTTAAGACTGCGGAAGTTCCTTTAGCACCAGCAACTTATAAATTGAGCTATCGAGGAACTAACTACTTGGTAAATAGAAATACACACGGAGAAGTCACCCTAATGACTCAATCAGTAAATTCATTAGAAGTCGTCACACTGCCACAGTTGACAACATCACCTTAGTAAGACTTAAGCAACATATATTCAGTCTGGTATTTAAGAAATAGGGTCTAGTTTTCATAAAGTTTTAGCAGCTTAAGTGAGAAGCAGAGTGAATCTGATTTGCAATAGCTGCTTGCAATCAAAATTATTAGCCAGGCATAGACACGAAGCGGTGAGAGGATCGCAGTCTGATCTACGAGACGTTCACTCTGCCTCAATTTATTTAAGCGAGGCAGACTATCTGTATCAAGGTGGATTGTACCCTGAAAATTTCTCAGGATTGCAATTATATAAGGAGAAGATTATGAGTAAATATGATTATATTGTGATTGGTGCTGGCTCGGCAGGCTGTGTCGTCGCCAACCGCCTCACAGAAGATAGTGAAACAACCGTTTTGTTACTCGAAGCCGGTGGCCCTGATACCAAACCTGAGATTCAGGTTCCTGTGGATTGGCCCAAACTATGGGGTACTGAAGTAGACTGGGCGTATTCTTCTGAGGAAGAACCACACCTGAATGGGCGCAAACTCTATTCTCCGCGCGGTAAAGTTCTGGGTGGCACCAGTTCTATCAATGGTATGGTCTATATGCGAGGCAACCGCCGCGATTTTGACCACTGGCAAGAGTTAGGCAATCTAGGTTGGAGTTATCAAGATGTATTGCCGTACTTCAAAAAATTTGAGAACCAGCAGCGAGGAGCATCTGAATTCCACGGGGTCGATGGCCTACTATTTGTGAGCGATCCAGTGGCTCCAAATGTAGTGTCACAACGCTTAATTGATGCCGCTATTGAAAAGGGCTACGGACATAATCCTGATTTCAACGGCGCACATCAAGAAGGCGCAGGACTTGCCCAAGTACATATTAAAGACAGCAAGCGGCAAAGTACCGCAACTGCGTTTTTGCTGCCCATTCTTGATCGCCCCAATTTGACAACCATCACTCATGCGATCGCCACCCGTTTACTATTTGAAGGGACGCGTACAGTTGGGGTGGAGTATTTGCATAACGGAACGCTGCACCAAGTTCGCGTAAATCAAGAAGTTATTCTTTCTGCTGGCGCGTTCGATTCACCAAAATTGCTGATGCTTTCTGGGATTGGTCCAGCCGAACATCTGCGAGCATTCGATATTCCAGTAGTCGTTGATTTACCAGGTGTAGGTCAAAATCTCCAAGACCACCTTCAAGTTCACGTGGCTTACCAAGCTACTCAGGATTTGGAAGTTGCCCCAACCAGTAACATTGCCGAAGCTGCTTTATTTGTATATACCGAAAGTCGCCTAGATACTGTGCCTTCTTTACAAACTCACTTCGGGCCAGTCATCTTTGTGCAGCCTGAGTATGCCCGTTCTGGGCCAGGATTCACCTTTGCACCATCTATTACCCATCCCCTAAGTAGAGGTAGTGTTAGTCTGCGTTCTTCTTCCCCACTAGACCCACCCGTTATCCGCATGAACTTTCTCGAAAGTGAGGAAGATATGCAAGTCTTAGTAGAAGGAATTAAAATTGCGCGTCAGTTGGCTCATTCGGGCGCATTTGATGAGTTTCGGGGCGAGGAAGTTGCTCCAGGTGCTGACGCAACTAGCGACGAAGCAATCCGAGATTATATCCGCAAAGCGTGTGATACCGATTATCACGTTGTCGGCACTTGCAAAATGGGCGTTGACTCTGAATCAGTGGTAGATCCTGAATTACGGGTACATGGTGTTGAAGGCTTGCGTGTCGTAGATGCTTCAATTATGCCAGTTATCACTACGGGAAACACTAACGCGCCCACAATTATGATTGGCGAAAAGGCAGCCGATTTGATTAAAGCTACTGGTCGAGTTTCAAAGCAAACAGCTTTAACAAGTGCGATCGCATAACTAGCTAAATTTACGCTTCAGCAAAAACAGAGATTTATGACGAACACGATTCCTGAACAACTTCCCTCCGATGCTCCTCCTGCACGCGCCCTACTCGCCATGATCTTTGGGGCTGTACAGACGCAATTACTAAGTGTGGCCGCACAGATTAGGATTCCTGACCTATTGAAAGATAGTCCCAAATCTGTAAAAGCCCTAGCAGAAGCAACTGGTACGCAGGAGCCTGCTTTGTCGAGGCTCCTACGGGCGCTAACAGACTTGGGTATTGTTGTAGAAACAGCACCTGGGCAATTCATCTGCACCCCAATGGGCGCTCTGTTGCAAGCCGATTCCCCCAATTCGCTACGCGAATATGCCATGTTATTTGGGCGATCGCTGGCATTCGACACCTGGGCTAATCTGCTGCATAGCGTACACACTGGTATGAGCGCGTTTGAAGATCGCTTTGGGATGAATATCTACGCATATCTCCAGCATCATTCCGACGATGCGGCAGCGTTTTACGATGCCATGACTTCTGTTTCCAACCAAGAGAGTCGAGCTATATGCGAGGTTTATGACTTTTGTGCCTGTCGCACGGTTGTAGACGTAGGGGGTGGGCAGGGCTTTCTATTAGCGACACTCTTGCAGGCATATCCTTCGCTCCACGGCATCCTACTGGATCTTCCACAAGTAGTAGACAGCGCTCACACGGTACTCCAAGACAAAATCAGCGAAGGAAGGTGTCAAATTGTTGGCGGAGATTTATTAACCGCGATTCCTCCAGGTGGCGATGTGTATATAATCAAGCGCGTACTCATAGATCGCGATGATGCTCAAGCTCGAACCCTCCTCACGAACTGCCGCAACGTGATGAAGCCGCACGGCCGTGTGTTAGTTGCAGATCCAGATATTACGTCGTTATACGGAACATTATTTGATATTTCAATGCTAACGGTTTTTGGGAGTGGAAGTCGTATCCGTACTCCAGCAGAATTGCACGACCTGTTTGCTACCGCCGGACTGAAGCTGACCCGCACGCTTTCCACTCCCTCGGCGCTACTCCTTGTCGAAGGCGTTCCAGTTTAGTGGTATCACTTTCCAAATTCTGAAGATTCACTGTAGCGAAGAGCTTAAAAAATTATGCAAGTAAATACACAACAGGAAAATATGACAGCATTTGCAAATCAACAAACCTACGATCTGTTTGCACCAGAAGCCTTACTTAATCCCTATCCACTTTACAAACAAATGCGTGAAGAAGACCCAGTTCATTATAGTGAGTTAGGATACTGGGTTTTGACACGCTACAAAGATGTTGAAGCCGCTTTACGGGACGAGCGCTTGAGTGCAGATCGCACAGCATTGTTTCTCAATCAGTTGGGCGATTTGGATGTTAATTTGATCCAAAATTTTATTCGGGTGAACTCCAAATCGATGATTGAAAAAAATCCACTGGATCACACCCGACTGCGGAAGTTAGCCAATCAGGGATTTACAACACGAGCTATAGAAAGCTGGCGCTCTATTATTCAGAACACTACCGATCGCTTATTAGATAATGTTCAAAATCACGGCAGCATGGATATTGTCTCCGACTTGTCGGTAATTTTACCAGGACTGATTATTGCTGAGATATTTGGCGTGCCAGAAGCTCAAAGAGCGAACCTAATCGAATGGGCAATCGATATGGGCACATTTTGGGGTGCGCCAGGCAGTTCAAATATTGAGGAATATGCACGTAAGGCAGACCTCGCAGCCGCACAGTTTTCTGAACTCATCAGCCAATTGATTGAAGAGCGACGTAAGCAACCCGGAACAGACATGATTAGTCTGCTGACTATCGCCTATGAAGAGCAGGGATTTAATCTTGAGGATCTGCCATCTCAATGCATCAACATCTTAAATGCAGCTCACTTGACCACCGCAGACTTGATCCCGAATGGGGTGAATGCACTGCTGCGTCATCCAGAGCAACTGCAAAAATTGCAAGAAAATCCGGCTTTGATCAATTCTGCCGTGGAAGAAATAATCCGTTTCGATACCCCCGCTCCTTTTGTCTTTCGGATTGCTAAACAAGACTTGACGATTGGGAGTAAAGACATCCCGGCGGGTAGCGTCATCGCTTTGGGGCTAGGGGCGGCGAATCACGACCCGGAAAAGTTTGACTCACCTGATGCTTTTAATATTACGCGATTGCCTAACGAACACCTTGGGTTTGGCCCGGGCATTCACTTTTGTCTGGGAGTCGTTTTAGCTCGGATGGAGTTAACTGTTTGCTTTACTACATTACTTAGAAGATTGCCAAATCTCAGGTTCGATCCCGATAAGCAAGCTATTCCCAGACATACCAGCCTAGTTTTCAAAGGGTACGATTCGTTACCTGTAAAGTTCTGAAGTGATTAGTGACAGGCGATCACCGAAAATATTTTTATTAATCTTAAATTTCCCCAATATTGCTTTACGCAAAGAGGAATTTGTTTTAGCAACATGAAACTTTGTCAACAAATTGCAACCACCATTTTTATATCCGAGAAAGATCATGTCTAACAACTCAAACACAGTATCGACTTCTTTAGATAACCAATCACATCACCATTATGATGTATTGCGACAGCAGATAGATGACAGTCTTAAAAAGGCAGAAACACAAAAAAATAAGCTTAAAACTATTGAGCGTCGCTACAGTATAATTAACATTTGTCTTGGTGCATTAGCAACATTCATTACTGGACAATCTGCCGTTTCCAACGATCCTTTGATTGGCAACTGGAGAATAAATACAACAGTTGCTTCTGTGTTAACACTTGGTGTAACCATTGTGGGTAGTATGCAAAAACAACTTGCGGCTCCTGATTTACTAAGTGAGGCAAGCGAATGTGTTGCTAAACTTAAGGCGCTAAAAGTTGAGACCATTGTATCAACTTATGATACAGAGCAAGTCAGTGAAGAATACCAGCAAATCCTCTCTGATTTTTCAAAGATTGACTGTTAAACGTAAAAGGAAGGAGTTATTTAATGATTCATACCTTTCTATTTCTACTGAAAATCTTCAACACGTTGTCTAAGTTGTCAAGGAAAATGTAATGCGTCAATATGACTATATTGTAATTGGTGCAGGTTCAGCAGGTTGTGTTGTTGCCAATCGTCTGACTGAGGACAGTAAAACGACCGTATTATTACTCGAAGCGGGCAACCCAGATACCAAACCAGAGATTCCTATCCCTGTAGAGTTTCCTAAACTATTTAACTCAGAGGTGGACTGGGCATATTTTACCGAACCAGAGCCATACTTAAATGGGCGTAAAATCTATTGTCCACGCGGTAAAGTCCTTGGTGGTAGCAGTTCGATCAACGTCATGATTTATATGCGAGGCAACCGTCACGATTACGATCGCTGGCAGGATTTAGGTAATACTGGTTGGAGCTACCAAGATGTATTACCTTACTTCAAAAAATCTGAAAACCAGCAGCGTGGAGCATCCCAATTTCATGCTGTCGATGGTCTGCTGAGTGTAAGTGACCCAATTGCACCCAACCCAATATCACAATACTTTCTTGAAGCAGCCACAGCAATGGGCTATAAGCTTAATCCTGATTTCAACGGTGCAAATCAAGAAGGTGCGGGGCTTTACCAGTTGACTATCAAAGATGGTAAGCGGCACAGCACCGCAGGGGCATTCCTAGTGCCAATTTTAAATCGTCCGAATTTGACGATTACTACAGGAGCGTCAGTCACCCGTTTACTGTTTGAAGGGAAGCGTACAGTTGGAGTCGAGTATCTGCAAAATGGGAAAATCCACCAATCTTTTGTCAACCAGGAAGTGATTCTTTCTGCTGGCGTGTTCGATTCGCCTAAACTGCTGATGCTTTCTGGAATTGGTTCAGCAGAACACCTACAGACATTAGGAATTCCTGCGATCGTTGATTTACCGGGTGTCGGGCAGAATCTCCAAGATCATGTATATGTGCAAGTGGGTTATCAAGCCACTCAGGAGTTGCAACCTGCTGCCACCAGCAATATTGCAGAAGCTGGTTTATTCGTGCATACCGAAGCTAATACAGATGTTACACCAGATTTACAGCTTTCCTGCGGCCCAGTTTTGTGGATGCAACTTGAGTCTCCTCGCTCTAGTTGGGGATTCACGTTTGCAGTGGGTACAACACATTGTTACAGCTGTGGTAGTGTCAGCTTGCGTTCTTGTGACCCCAAAGATCCACCGTTAATCTGCATGAACTATCTCCAGAATGAAAAAGATATGCAAGTTCTTGTGGAGGGAATTAAAATCTCTCGTCAACTTGCTTATTCAGGAGCATTTGATAAATTAGTAAGCGAAGAAGTCGCTCCTGGTGCCGACGTAACAAGCGACGAAGCAATTCGAGCTTACATCCTTAAAAGTGGCGAAACAGCACATCATCCTGTCGGGACTTGTAAAATGGGCGTTGATAAAAGCGCAGTTGTAGACCCCGAACTACGGGTACATGGTGTTGAAGGTTTACGTGTCGTAGATGCTTCAATTATGCCAACTATTATTACGGGAAACACTAATGCACCCACAATTATGATTGGCGAAAAGGCAGCCGATTTGATTAAAGCTAGCGATCGCGTTTCAAAGCAATTAGCTTTAACAAATGTATGAACGCTTTCTTGGCTTGTCGTCAGACATTGCAGAGAGGCGATCGCCTAAAATATTTTATTAATATTAAATGGATGCTGAAGCTAGGAAATTAACCTCCTGGCTTAGACATCCATCTAGTCAAAAGATTCCAAAATTGGAAAACCAATTTCCAGCTTTGACGTTGTGTGTATAAACTAATTTCTTTACTCTTAATAGTGTCAAAGCAATCAATATTTAGGAAACATTGAATTTTTCAGAAAGCTTTGACCCAAATTATTTTTTTACCTTTGGCTCTCACTATTTATTGTTTTCTTAACCTATAAGAAATAACAACACAGTAATATACAAGCGAACAACCTCGCGTAAGTTTTACCTCTATCAGGAGATTAATCAATGAAGTTAAAACAATTAGCAGCAATTGCAGGGGCTACTTTGGTAACTTTTATGACTCTTAGCAGTAAAGGGCTAGCTGCTACCATAATCAATCCTCAATTAGATTCGTATATTCCCAAGCCATCTGATATTGTGGTTGGAACTTGCAGCCAGGTAGGAGTTTGTTTCCCCGGTCAAGAGATACCTTCTAATACTAGTGTGTTCCCCTTTGTATCTAGGAATGATTCAAACTTCAATGTAACTAGTCTCTTTCTTACAATTGATCCCAGTGAAGATGCAGTCTGGGGCAATGGAGTTTCTAACATATACAAAAATATTCAGATATCTCCAGACGCTAAAAAAATAACCTTTAATCAAGGAGTAATTCCTGTAGAAGAGTATCTTTTTGCGGATGCTAAGACAACTCCTGCTGGTACTGCTGTCAAATTTTCTATAGCTATTGATGACACTCCTGTTCCTGAACCTGATTCAATTTTGGGGACATTAGTATTTGGCACTATTGGTGCTAGTTCATATCTCAGGCGTTATCTCAAATGTAAAGCACAACAACCAGGAATTTAGTTAATCATAAATATCCAGCCCTAATAGGGGTACAAGTATGATTCGGAACAGAAAATCAGGATAAGCAGCATTACATAAACACTACAAAAGTTTTTAGGTGCTGAAACTCTTGTTTTATCGTTAGAGGGTGTTTGAAAAGTTTTGAAGAGTCAAATCTTAAAGTAACCACTCAATAAAATCCCTATAAGATAAGAGTTTTTAGCTTAATCTGGTTTTCTGTTTCAATAATTTTCATGCCCCAATCCCAAAGTGATTGCATTTTGACGAATGTATTCTGTCTGGATGCTTCAAATTCTTTGTACCTGCTTTTAATACTTTGAAAAACTAGAGCAATAGTTCATGCCAAGAGTTATTTGGATAGCTACCTAGTCTAGCAAGTAAAAATGACAATCTATATTTCTTAAGAAGAAGTTAAAAATGAATAACAAATGGTATTCCAAGATTGCAGTTGCAACCGTCAGTCTCGTCATTCCTTTAATTCAATCAGTAGTTGTCTCACTTGTCAGCACAACTCCTGCTGCTGCCTCTGACCGTAGTACAATTTGCAAGCAGATAAAACACGCAGTCTCGCTTATAGAAGGACAACCATCTAATTATGAGGTAGTCGGAGAACTTTGTTACAAACGTAATCACAAAAACGTTGTTCACCTACTTATTTCTGGAGCTACGTATGGATCTGTTTATTGGGATTTTCCTTTGCATCCGCAGCGATATTCTTACGTTCGAGCATTAACAAATGTAGGTTATGCAACATTAAACCTAGAGCGAATTGGAATTGGTAAAAGTGACCGCCCGATAGGGAGTGAAGTCACAATGCAGGCAAACGCTTTTGTAGTTCACCAAATTGTTCAAGCCCTTCGAGATGGTCGTTTAGGGGAATTTTCTAAGATTATTCTTGTCGGTCACTCACTTGGGTCGGGAGTTGCAATACTAGCGGCTCAGTATAATGATGTGGATGGACTGATTCTTACAAGTTTTCTCCACGCTCAAGGCCCAGGATATGGCGATGTTGGTACATCTCTTTATCCAGCACAACAAGATCCTCGCTTTCGGGAACAGAACTTACCATACGGCTATCTCACCACCTTTCCTGGTAAGCGAACTATTTTTTATTCGATTCCTAATGCAGATCCCGATGTCATTGCATTGGACGAGTCAACGAAAGAGATTTTCACAATAGGTGAGGGAAATACATTTGCACCAATTGTCACTTCACCTAATAATGTGCAAAGTATTCGCGTGCCAGTTCTCATTGTTATAGGACAGTTTGATAATATTTTTTGTACTCCATCTCAATGTTTAGAAGCGCAAGTTGAGCCGACATACTATAAATCCAGTCCTAACGTTGAAGTAAAGGTTATTAAGAATGCAGGTCATGATCTTAACCTACACCGCAATGCCCCAGCTTTCTTTGCAACTGCTATTGCATGGTCGAATCGTGTATTTTACTCACAATGCCAGCCTTGGAAAGACCTCATACCGATGAACGCTTGGGAGCTAGGGTTAGCCCCTAATATCGTGTCAGATAACTCTTTACTCTGGCAACAATCAATCAACAAACTAATAACACCTCATAACTGCCCAAGTCAGGGGAGGAGTTTTAGTCCTGAGTCAGGGTGGTGACAATACTTTGGTCTGGGAAAAAGGAAATAGACTGAATGGCACACTTAATAAGCATAAATTATCGATATTTTTACAGCGATCACTTAGATGTAGCGTTGTTAGGTGGAGCCGTTCCCGCCGGGTAGAAACTGCCGAACCCATAGGGCTTATCGTCAGACATTGCGTAACTATCTAAATTCACCTTTATCAAGGAAGTTATTGAATGATTCATCATCTTTCTATTTCTGCTGAAAACCCTCAGCACGTTGCCCAAGTTCTCGCTGAAATCTTGCAAGGACAAGCGACACCCCATCCTTTTAGCCCAGATGGCTATATAGTTTTTCCTTTTGATGAATATGGTACAGAAATTGAAGTTTATCCTTTGGTAACTGAAATAACACCAGGTGAAAGTCAGGAGAAACGAGCATATATACAAAATCCAACTGCTTCTAAGTTTACAGGTACCCATGTGATGATCTCTGTACCTGCCAGTGTCGAACAAATTGAGAAAATTGCCCAACGTGAAGATTGGCTACTGGAACACGCTAGCTTCGGCTTTGATTTCATTTTGTTCTGGGTGGAAAACAGATTGTTGATAGAGTTACTAACCCCAGAAATGACCACTCAATACTTAGCATTTATGCAACGAGAAAATTTGAGAAAATATTTTGTTTTTTCTGACAGCCACAATTCACCTATAGGTTGATAAATAGTGAATCTTGATTAGATAGCTAACAAACATAACGAACACTGTTTTCAGACGAGCTTTGGAAACGCTATACCCGGATTTCTCACAAGTGAGAAATCCGGGGTTTTACTTCATACGCTTAGTGCTACTAAGTTTCAAAAATTGCTTTCCAAAATCGGAAAACAATTTTCCTACCTTAACGATGTGTACTTAATTCAATTCATATATTCTCATAGTGTAGAGAGAAATCAGTACCATCAAATGCGAATTTGATGAACACATACTTTTTAAAGGAGAAAACATAATGAAGAAATTTGTTGTTTCTACGACTATGGGAATCGCCATCATAGCGGCAATCTTTCCTAAAACAGCCCAAGCCCATGTTGGGTGGAAGCACACTTACTACTGTGGGAATTACTCTGTAACTTTAAATGAGTATTCCTTGAATGAATATTCTTACACTGCTAGTAGTATTAATGGCAACTTAGTTCTTAGTAATGGCAGTTCACGTAATAGTGGAAGTTCTTGGATTTATAGTTTCAGCTATACCAATACAACGTATGAAATAGAAGATCCCTGGGGCCGTAAAACTGCTTATCTTAATGTTATTCAAGATGGGCAGCTTGTGATGAAGCAGAATTGCTCAAAATCAAGATAAGTTCTAAATGATTTACGGGGTAGTGATTTATAAACAATCACACTCATAAATTAACTTTCCAAAATTGGAAAAATAATTTCCAGCCTTGACGATGTAAATCTACTCAAATCTATCTACTCTAAAAGTATGCAATTAAACCAAACATCTAATACCTGGATGTAGCTGCAATTTAACTCACTATCTTAACTGCTGAGTTGATTACTGCCTGAAAAATATTTTGCGTACAAACTCAAATTTTATCAACAAAACCCTACTCAATAGAAGTAAATTTATGACTTGCCAAATCGGTAGTTCATACAAAATAAAATCAGGTGATACGCTTTTTATCATTGCCGAACGGGAGTTAGGTGATGGCGATCGCTGGCGGGAAATCTTGAATCCTAATGGTATTCCCTTCACGGAAAAGGAAGCTGAGAATTTGCAAACGGGTCAGGAAATCTGCATTCCTAATGGCTCTGTACCACCGACGGGTGAGTGGCAATCAAAGCGCGTCTTCTTTGGCAGTAATGGTAAACTAACTTACACCTCGGATCAAGAGCAAAACCGGATTCCAGACTATAGCTATGCGGGCTACCGTTATGGTGAAGTCGAATTGCCCAACGTTCCCGAAGTGTCGAACATTTCCCCGATTCCGGGTGATAATACTGCACACATTCAAAAAGCACTGGATGCTATGGCAGCACGCCAACCTGATGCTAATGGATTTCGTGGTGCTTTGGTACTAAAGCCGGGAGTTTACGAACTTCGCAGTACAATTCAAATTAAAGCGAGCGGGGTTGTATTGCGTGGTTCTGGTGATGGGAGCGATCGCACTCAAGACACAATTCTAGTTGCCAAGGTAGTTGACAAGCCTATCGTCCAAGGGAAACAAGACAGACCAGCGGATAAGTCAGTTGTAATTCTGGGTACTAATAATCCAGCCCCTTGGAAATCAGGAGACGAAACCAAGATTACAGATGATTTCGTTCAAGTTGGTTCGCTGAAATTCAATGTCGAGAATGCTTCACTATTTAAGACTGGCGATGCCATTATCATTAAGCATCCCTCTACGCAGAAGTGGATTGATGCGCTTGACGGTGGTGGTGTGGGCGAGGTTGACGACCCTGACAAAAATCCCTGGAAACCAGGCAAAGTAGACATTGTGTATTATCGACGGGTCAATCGCGTAGAAGGAAACACGATCGTCCTTGACGCACCGATTTACAATCATCTCGATCGCAAGTTGTCACAATCTACCGTCTACAAGATTAAAAGCAGTGAAGTCTTGACGAATGTGGGGCTTGAGAATTTACGCATCGAAATTGATAAAGGCGGCGAAGACGAGAAATCCCTGTGGAGTGCCGTTAGCGTTATTGGTGCAGAAGATGCCTGGGTGCGTAACCTCACCGCCCTGCACTTTGGATTCTCTGGCGTGTACACAGAAGGAGCATTGAGGGTTACGGTGACAGATGTCAAGGCGTTCGACCCAATTGCCATTCGCACAGGCGGACGTATGTACAATTTCAACACCGAAAAGCACAGTCAACTCATCTTATTCCAGAACTGTGAGGCGACAAACGGCCGCCATAACTTTATTTCTAACGGTACGAGTAGCGCTTCTGGAATTGTCTTCCACAAATGCAAGTCGAAAGGCTTAGGCTCTAACTCCGCAGATAATTCCGACAGTGAAGGACATCGACTCTGGACTCAAGCCATGCTCTTCGATAGTATCGACGAGAACAGTACTGATACTGGAAGCATCGCTTTGATTAATCGCGGCAATTTCGGCAGTGGTCACGGTTGGTCGGCAGCACACTCCACTATTTGGAACTACAACGGCACAATAATTGTGCAAAAACCACCAACGGCGAAGAACTACGCAGTGTCTTCAACAGGTAAGGTGCAGAAAAAGTTCAAATTCTCAGGTGTAATTGGAAACGTGGAAGGCGAAGGCGAAAAAGGCAAGCTTTCTCCAGCGTCTCTCTACGAAGCACAACTCAAAGAAAGACTCAATAAAATTGACAAACCCCCTACGCAAGAAGTACCTGGCGTTGAGTTCTTTCCGCCTGGCACGCTAAACCAGCTGAACACCCTGACTGGCTTGGACGCACAACAACTCACAAACATCCTCGGCATGATTAATGGGCCCGAACAGGCCAATAGCAAGTGGTGGCAGACAGTCGATGAAGAAATTATCTACGGCTATGCAGAGGACATTGAAGACCGTCGCGGTGTCACCATCGGCATCTATGGTGCCACGACAGGCAAGGACTACAATGACGCAGACATTATCTGGAAGAATTACGGTCAAGACTATAGTAATCTCCCTGTGAATGAAATCATCAAAAAAGTCCACGCGATCGCCAACGACCAGAAATGGTGGAAGGCTCAGTGGGATGCCTACATCTCCACCTACTGGCAGCCGACGCTGAAACTGCTCAAGTCGAAGAATTACATGAATGCGCTGACGATTGGCGTACTCATAGATACAGCCATGAATGCTGGTATGGAAGACGACAATTCTGAAAATTGGGGCGTTGAACACCTGTTCACAGAGGCGAGCGACGACACAGACAATGAGGAAGATTTCGTGGATAGGTTCATGGAATTACGTCTCCAGTTCCCCACGCGCGATAGCGGCGATATGGAAGAGCGAATCGGTGCTTGGCAAAAGTTGTTGCGCGATCGCAAGTGGGATATGCGCGTAGACTTGAAAAATTACGTCTATATCCCGCAGTGAACTGCAAAAATGAGTGCATACAAAAACGTTTTTTGCATCAAGATAAAAAAATTCTTGATGTGTAACCTATCTGGCCGTTTAATTTCTCAATTTACTTCAATAAGGAGAATAATTTCATGACCATATCAACACAAGAATCAAAAGATAAAGAGCTCCAGGCTTATGTTAATAGTCAATACGATTATTGGGATGCCCGGATTTTAGCAGATTACTGGGGACAGTCGGAAGAAGATGCAAAAGCTGTAATTGGTAGAAAGATTCTCTGGGGTAAAAAAGATGTTGCTATTCTTGAGCAGTTTTTTGTAGATGCTAGGGTAAAAGCTCTAGAGTCAGCGCAACCAGCACCAAATCCAAGTTCTTACAAACTATTTAGAGAGTCAGAATTTAGGGAATATGAAGATGTAGAAGCGTTGGCAAAATTTTGGGGAGATCCATCACCTATGGATACAAAACTGCGTATTGAGCGCAACTTAATTTTGGGTAATGATGAGCTGCTTAAAAAAGCACTACGATATGCTCGCTCCTAATTTCTAAAAGTGCTTTTGTCTGTATAACAAAAATCTTCACCACTTTACCAATAATTGTCAGCTATATGCAATGAAGAGATGAAACTCCAAAATTACAATCATCTATATATATATCAAGCAAATTCAAAATTCAGCGCCCGCCGCTAGCTCAAGTCAGTGCAGGGTGAATATGATTACAAAACACAGTTATGTCTTTTTTAAATTGGAAAATCGGCTTTGAGATAGAACTGATGTCACCTAGAGGACACAGCAGACAAGACTTAGCAGAGTTAATTGCTCAACAATATGATGCAAGAGTGCGTCGTGTTTTTCATCCCCAGTCTGAACTAAGCCAGGTTCCAGGAACTCCCTTATTTCAAAATCTTACTTTGGGATTTGAGGTGCTTGATGAACACGAATGTTTGATTGCTCGATGTGTAGATGACCTAACCCTTCTTGAGAACCTAGACAAAACTGCAAAACCCAAGCCAGGATGGTATCGGATTGTCAGTGATGATAGCAGACTGCTGCAACTAGTAGAAAGCCAAGCTGATGCTGCTGATTCACTCGCTGATGTTCTCAAGCCAATTGCTAGTTTATTTTCTACCCATCCAGAAGCAGGGCCAGGCGGGATGGTACGTATTGCTGATCGCACAGGCAATCCAATTGCGATCGCTGCACCACTACCGGGGGAGAGAGAACGTCCCTGTGAGCTAATTACTCCACCTATTGAGACTAATCATAGCGATCGCTTAGAGATGCTTTTGTCAGCAGCGCGTTCTATTGGTTTTACAATTCCGGTAGAAGGTGCAACCCACTTACACTTTGATGCTACACCTTTATGTTCTGCTAAAGTTTTTGCTAATCTGGTGAATCTTTTATGGACACATGGTGAAAATTTAAAACGATTGGTGGGGACTAATCCCAATTGTAGACGCTTAGGAATGTGGGATGAAGAATTGTTGGTATTAGTCAATCAATCGGATTTTTGTCAACTTTCTTGGTCTGATGCTAAAACACGTCTAGCCAGACTTGAACTCACAAAATACTGTGACTTTAACATCAAAAATATAATTCACACTATTCCTAGCAAATTTACTTTTGAAGCACGTATTTTCCCTTCCTGGATATACGCACAATCTATTATCGAAGTGGCGGCTTTGATGGAAGCAATCTTACGTTATGCAATAGAAGCATCTCAGATATCACCTACTGCAACTTTGGAATGGAAATCAGAATCTGTGCAGGAGTTTATCAAAGCACTACCACTAGATGAAAATTATTGCTCAATTTGGTTGTCTCGTGTTACTAAGGTGATTTCTGATGAAAAAAATACCTATGTTGATGAGTTTCGACTTACCTCGGCTCCGCCCTTCTCTACGAGAGGCTACGCTCAGGACAGGCTCGACACGAGTCGCTCAACTCTCGACCACTCAGTTGGTTGAGCGAACTTGTACTGAGCGCAGTCGAAGTAGTCGAAACCAACGGCTATGGTAAATTTATTACTAGAATTCACCTAAATACTCTTAGAGGAGAGATAGAAATACTTTTTTATTAGTTAAATTTCCGGCTAGCGAATCAAGCTTTGCAACTAGATAAATCAAGTTACCTTGTTCGGCCACTCTCAATTTTCAAACTAAAAACTGTTCGTATTTTTCATAACTAACTATGATGCGTTTAATCAAATTTCTAGCGCTTATCTTACTCGGTTTACTCTCAGCCACAATTTTCAACTTCAGCAATGCTGTAATTGCTGCACCTAAAGTTTCTCAAGACAACAGGCTGACTTTTGTGGCTACTAAGCAAGGCCCGAAGTATGAAAGTAATATTTACACCATCCAAACTAACGGTTCAGCCCGCCGCCAGCTTACTAAAAATTTGAATGTTTATCCCACAATAGTTTGGTTAAACAATGGAAAAAGGCTAGCTTTTTTCAATGATGCGTATGATGTTTACACAATGAATGCAGATGGTTCCAAACTAACTAAAATATTCTCTGGGGCTGGCTGTAAAGCTGATAGCATTGAAATTCAGTGGTTATTAAATGGCCAAAAACTTGCCATTAAAGAATCTTGTGATGGTAGTACTCTTGAGGCTCCAGGTGGCGTGTCTCTTTATTTAAGTGATACAATTGGTACACAAGGAACTAAACTGATTCAAAGATGGGAGGTAGGAGGTATTCCGCCAAAAGCAGAAATCTCATCTTCTTTATATCTGTCACCTAATGGACAACAGGTAGTATTCTTCAAAGATAAAAGTATCTGGCAAATGAATACAGATGGCTCTAATTTGACAGAGTTAACTAACGCTCCAGGAGATGATTATCCTAGCCAAGTGATTTGGTCGCCTGATGGAACCCAGATTGCAATCTCATGGGGAAAAGACAATAATCAACCAATTTATCTACTCAATGTCAAGAACAAAACATTGACCAATCTATCCGACGAACCTCAAAAAACAGCTTATTCTGGTATCATATCATGGTCACTTGATGGAACTAAGCTTGCTTACTATCATAACCAAGGTACAGATTACTCCGGTAAAGAATTAGATATTTTTGTACTTGATGTCAATCAAAAAGCTGTCAAAAAATTGACTTCTAAACCAGGTGAATATAGTGGATTACAGTGGTCACCAGATAGTAAGCTGATTGCTTTTACAAGCGGAGATTATTCTCAGAAAAAGCTTTATACGATTAGTATCGATCGACTCAAGCTTACTCAGTTATCTTCGCAATTACCACCATCTGAAATTAACAGTTTCAATTGGTCGTTAGATGGTAAAAAAATTTCTTTCATTAAGACAGAAAAAACGAAGAAAAAACCAGATGGTCAAAGTGTTTTGTATGTGAGCAATCGGGACGGTTCAAAATTGACTAAATTGTCCAAATCTGATGATTCGTATATTTCCGCTCAGACTTGGCAACCGTAATTTACTATATCAGTCCTATTTGATTACGTGAGAATTAGTGAGCTTTAGCTCCCCGAGTTCTTAAAGAACTCGGGGAGCTAACTTTTCACAAATTAGTCTACATTCAAGGGTTTAATACCTTTAGGTCTACACGCAAAATATTTCCAGCCGGGATTTAAATCTCCGACTGAAAATGTCTTGAATTTGGAATTGCTAATTACGATTACTAGCGTGTCTAGGCTAAATTGTTACAAAAAAAATTTTAGGTTGAGTTGAGGAACGTAGACGCTCAAAGGGCGGCTTCCCGTAGGGTAACCCAACACATCGATAGATGTTAGTTTCGCGTTGCTCAAACTAACCTACACTATTGCAATATTTTAGCCCGGTCACGCCACTACTATATTTTCCAAAATTGGAAAAAAGTTTTCCTCAAATAACCTAGCATCCAAACTTTAACAAAATTATTGTAGTTATATCAGGAATAACTTAATCCACATCAAGGAGGGATGTGAAACATTATTAATACTTCTATGTTAGACAAATAACGAACAATTCCTCTTAAACATAGACCTATATTTGAAAGTAAATCTTACTATAAAGTTGTGCAGATACGTCTTATGAAACACTCACTAATTGCCTTGATTTCTCTGCTTGTACTGCCGTTATTCTCTTGTCAACTAACGTTATCACCGTCTGATGCAGTAGATACTCGAAAAAAACAATCAACTCAAACGGTGAAAAAAGAATCCTCAATTGCGTTTACTGCGTGGGGATATCAGGATAACAAGGTTAAAGCGAATATATTTACAGTTAAAAGAGACGGTAGCGATCGCCGCAAACTCACTTCCACCTTAAATATTATCGCTGCTGAAAGTAGTATCACTGAGCCAATTTGGTCGCCGAATGGACAGAGGCTTGCGTTTGTTCAGCTGAGTGCCAATGGAGCATATATTGTTTATGCCGTAAACGCTGATGGGTCTAAGCTAACCAAGCTATTTTCAGATGACAAGTGTTCGCCAAGCTCAACTCGGTTTAATGGGGTTTGGTCTTTAAATAGCCAAAATTTGGTGTTTGAGAGAACGTGTCCCTCTTACGATCCTAAAACCGAGTACAGAAGCACAACTGAGCTTTATGTGAGTAATACAACACACGCTGGGCAAACTCGGCTTATTCGACGTTGGAGTCAATCAGGAGTAGATGTCATTGAAAAAGATCGCCAAACTGGACTCATTCAGCGTCAGATTCAATCAGGCATTAAGTAGGACAGGGTGAAAAAACCAAATTGTGTAAAGATAAGTAAATACACATAATGTATCTACCACGGTAACAGGTATATGGGCAGCCGTTTAAGGGTAT
>NZ_JACJSH010000074.1:0-28537 GCF_014698055.1 Nostoc sp. FACHB-133 | reverse complement strand
GGCTACCAGCACATATTTAGTAAATAAAGTTACTTCTTACTTAGATTTTATTTTTGCGATCGCTTGTTTTTTACTGGATCTGACAAAACCGCATTGCTCCCGAATCTGGTGTCTATTTCGATCCAGACAAACTGCATACACTCAACCATAAAGGCAAATATTTTTCTGTCCAAGGCCCTTTAAACGTCGGTCGTCCGCCTCAAGGCTACCCCGTGATTGTTCAGGCTGGAGCCTCGGAATCTGGACGGGATTTAGCTGCCCGTACTGCTGAAGTGATTTTCACTGCCAATCAAACCCTAGCTGATGCCCAAGAATTTTATGCTGATGTGAAAGGGAGATTAGCACAATATGGGCGATCGCCAGATGATTTAAAAATTATGCCTGGTGCCTTTCCAATCATTGGCCATACCGAAGCAGAAGCTCAAGAGAAATACGAATTTCTGCAATCTTTGATTCATCCTGATGTCGCCTGGGGAATTTTAAAGAACTACTACAAAGGTGTGGATCTGTCGAAATATTCTCTAGATGATGTGGCTCCTGAACTGCCCAGCGACACCAACACTAACAAGAGTCGTCTCAAACTAGTCAGAGATTTGGCGACTCGTGGCACTCTCACACTGCGTCAGTTGTATCTTTCTCTTGCCACTGCACGAGGACATCGCACCATCCTTGGTACTCCTGAAACCATTGCCGACCAGCTAGAAGAATGGTTCAACAATGGTGCAGCAGACGGCTTTAATATCATGCCGCCAATCCTTCCCACAGGATTAGATGAATTCGTTAACTTAGTCGTTCCCATCTTGCAAAAACGCGGATTGTTCCGTACCGAATACGAGGGTAGTACCTTGCGTGAAAACCTGGGATTGCGTCGTCCGGTCAATCGTTTTGCTGCAAAACAAGTGGATAAGAGCCTTGTGTTGGCGTAAATGAATTGTTTCAGATGTTTAAGCCATACCTTTTAAATCGTACCTTCTGTAGATCACCGCCCTACAGAACCCAAAAATCGTTGCCACAAATTTGGCACGAAACATACTTACTCTCTTTCCAATACGGTTTAGTTAAAAGACGCGATAAATCGCCGTCTCTACAAGTTTTTTGGTCTTATCTGAACTGTATTGACTCCTTTCCCTCTTCCTTCTCTTCGAGACGCTGCGCGAACGTGTCCTTTGCGTCCTTCTCTAACGAGACGCTCCGCGATGGCGGTTCGTAAAAAAAAACTTAGGTCTTGCGGAAAGTCCCTAATACACACTAATCAGCATCTAACGCTGCTAAAAAAACCCTTGTAATTTTTTAAAGGAAAAAACATGACTGAATATAGCCGATTAAAGACCTCACGCTCCACCGCAATCAGAGCAACCCTTGATTATCCGGTAATCGATACCGATGTTCATACCAATGATTTCACACCGGCGTTTGAGGATTACATTGCTAAGTACGGCGGCGTGAAACTCGTAGATGAGTTACGTAAAACCGAAGCCTCCCGTCTTAACTCCAAAAGTAACGGTAAAGACTGGTATCAACAAACCCCTGAAGAACGTCAATACAACCGGACAATCCGATCGCCTTGGTGGGCCAGAGTTACCAAAAATACGCTGGATCTCGCTACTTACACCCTCCCCGGATTGCTGTATGAGCGTCAGGCAGAACAAGGCTCAGACTATTCGGTGCTATTTCCGAATAATGTCCTAGCACCGGCTGGAGCCAGTGCAGAGAATCGTCAAGCACTGCAACGCGCGGTTAATCATTATCATGCTGATATTTACCGGAAATATAGCGATCGCTTAACACCGGTTGCTGGTATTCCCTTAACTACCCCCGAAGAAGGCATTGAGGAGCTAGAGTTTGCAGTAAAAACACTCGGTTTAAAAGTGATTAATATCACTGGCGGAGTGAAACGGCCGATTAAAGCGATCGCTGATAAATATCCAGCCGATAAATTCCCCGAAATCGCCAAGTATGCGTCTTATATCGATTTCTACGGACTAGATAGTGAATACGACTACGACCCCTTCTGGGCAAAGGTCGTGGAACTAGGCGTACCCGTCACCACCCATTACGGTAGCCAAGGTTGGACTGGACGCTCCTCCATTAGTAACTACATGAACAACCATATCGGTCACTTCGCCGATGGTTCGGAAGCATTTGCGAAGGCGTTGTTCTTCGGTGGTGTTACCAAGCGTTTTCCCCAGTTGCGTGTAGCGATGCTCGAAGGTGGTGCAGATTGGGGTGCCCGCGTCTACATTCATTTGGTAGATCGTTTCTTGAAGCGCAATATCAAGGCACTGGAAAATTACAATCCAGCGTTGACAAATCCTGATGAGCTATTTGAAATATTTGAACGCTATGGTGCAGAAGTTACTCAAGGGCATTCCCTCGATAAGGACGAATTGACCAAGACTGTACTGGGAGCTTCATTTAGCCGTCATAGCCGTGCGCCAATTGGTAGCGAATTGGACGATTTTGCAGCAGCAGGTATTGAAACAATTGAAGACATCCGCGATCGCTGGGTAAATAGTTTCTTCTTTGGTTCCGAGTCTGACGATCGCACTATCGCTACGGCATTCAACGACAAAGCCAATCCCTTGGGAGTCAAAATCAACGCCATCTATTCCTCCGATGTTGGTCACTGGGATGTACCAGACTTGACTTCCCCCTTGGCTGAAAGTTGGGATTTAGTTCAAGAAGGCGTTATTTCCGAAGCCGACTTCAAATCCTATGTATTCGCTAATCCCTACAAGTTTTACACCCAAGCTAACCCTGAATTTTTCAAGGGTACTGCGATCGAATCCAAAGTAGGTAACACCGAATTTAAACAAGTGGATAAGAGCCTGGTAGTGGCGTAAAAGCCGAGATGAGGGCATGGGGATAGATGAGGAGAAATAATCAATGCCCCATGCCCAATAAATACTGCTCGGTTAAAGGGAAAAGGATAAGGGGAAAAGGAATGGAAAGCTCAATATATAAGATTTTTCCCCTTTAACCCTTTCCCTTTCCCCCAAAACTCGAAAAGTATTGCGATGCCCAATGCCCAAATAAATTAGGAGTCACAGCCATGTCCGTTGAACAACGCTCTCAGAATGGTTCCTTGCCTTATCTTTTCTCGCCTGTTTCTGATAATGCCAAGCAACCTGCACCCTTAGTACTGTTTCTGCATGGAGGACGCGATCGCGGTAATGATCTGAATGTACTGCTGAAATGGGGTCTACCTCGTTTCGTAGATTTATCCGACTCATTACCTTATGTCTTCGCCGCACCCCAGATTCCGGGTGAGCAGACTTGGGCAGATCGAGCAGATGACGTGCTTGCTTTGCTTGATGAACTAATTGCTTCCCAGCCCGTTGATCCAGCGCGGGTGATATTAGCCGGGTTCAGCTTAGGCTCGGCCGGTATCTGGCATATCGCTGCTTTGCATCCCGATCGCTTCGCAGGTCTAGTACCTGTATCTGGACGTGTACCTAAAACATTAGCAGAAAGCGAATTAGCTGCACTCAAAGACATTCCCGTTCAGATATTTCAAGGTGGACAAGACAAAAATCTACCAATTGAGGACACAGAGCATTTTGTTGAGCGCTTACGCAAAGTCGGCGGAAAAGTCGATTTGACAGTGCTGTCGGAAGGCGATCATTTTATTGCAGATGAAGTTTACAGAGACTCGAAATTGCAACAATGGTTAGTTTCACAGAGTCGTCGTCAGGCTTCTGTAGTGGCATCAAGCTAATTCAGTAATAACTGATGCCTTTGCTGGTTAATATTCCCATTATACAGATCGCTTATGCCCTGCTAACTTCAAAGCCGATAACAATAGAATCACACCCAAGATTACATACAACCAAGAACTTGCTACATACCTCAAAAGGTTGCTACCAATGAATGCTCCTAGTATTGAACCAGATGCCATTGAAACAATGAATCTTTGATCTGATTTCACTTCTTTGAGTCGTTGCTGACTTCTATATTTGAATAGACCCATGATGATTGTGGGAATGCTGATTGCAAGACTCAAACCTCCTGCTAATTTGATATCAATTGCAAACACCATAATAATCGTAGGGATAATCAACTCACCACCTGCTACACCGAGCATACTGCTAAATATCCCAATCACAATTCCCACTATAAAACCGATACCGATTTTTAGTAAATCTGGAAGTTGCCAACTCTGAACACTGAAAATGAGATTATGCGCGATCAGTACGAAGCTCAGGAAAAATAGAAAAACGACAACAACCCGATTTAAGGTTCGTTCGTTGATCTGGGTTGCATAGTGAACGCCAACATAAGAGCCAATGAGAGAGCCTGCCAGAATGTTGATGATTACTGTCAGGTTTGCAAAAACATTCTCAACACCAATAACGCCACTCCGAAAAATGAATGAAAAGGTAACAGTGACGAGGCTAACTATGAGATTGATAATAATTGCCTGTAGAGTTCGATAGTTAAAAATGCTAACTAAAACTGGTAAGCGAAACTCTGCACCACCTAAACCGATTAGCCCACCAAGAATCCCGACCAAAGCACCCCAAGTAAACGCCCAAATATTCCGCATTTAAATCTCTACACCTACAACAGTCGCATTAGGGACAATTCTATGACCTTAGCAACTATCAATCTCGGTAAAACTGGATTAACTGTTTCCCGCCTTTGTCTCGGCACCATGACCTTTGGATTGCAGACTGACGAAGAAACTTCTAGGGACATTCTCGATACCGCAGCTGATGGCGGAATTAACTTTTTGGATACAGCCGATGTTTATCCACTTGGCGGTGGGCTTGCCACTGCTGGACGTACCGAAGAAATCGTTGGGCGCTGGCTCAAAGGCAAACGCGAACATTTTATCTTAGCTACCAAATGCGTCGGCCGGGTTGGCCCTGCACCTTGGGATCAGGGTGCTTCGCGCAAACATATTCTAGATGCGATCGATGCTTCCTTACGACGTTTGGGAACCGACTATATCGATCTGTACCAATTGCACTCCGACGATGCTTCCACCCCACTAGATGAGACTCTAGAAGCACTGGACGCGGTAGTTCGTGCTGGCAAAGTACGCTACATCGGGGTTTCTAACTTCTTAGCCTACCGACTCGCCCGCGCCTTGGGTCGCACCGAAACACGCAATCTAACCAAATTTATCTCAATTCAACCCCGCTACAACCTGTTGTTCCGTGAAATTGAGCGAGAACTATTGCCCCTAGCCAAAGAAGAAGGACTGGGTGTAATTTCCTACAATCCGTTGGCGGGTGGTCTGCTCACCGGCAAACACATTCTCGCTCAAGGCCCCACCTCCGGTACACGTTTTACGCTAGGTGCTGCCGCAGAACGTTATCAAGAACGCTACTGGCACGATCGCGAGTTCGATACTGTTGAGGCTTTACGCACAGTCGCGGATCTCGCGGGATTCTCGCTCACCACCCTAGCGGTAGCTTGGGTTTTATCTAATCCCATTATCACTGCCCCCATCATCGGCGCTAGTCGCCCACAACAACTTGCTGACAACCTCAAGGCAGTAGAAGTCAAACTCGACGACAGTTTGAAACAAAAGTTAGACGACATAACTGCCGAATACCGAAGGGGAGATTCTCTTCGTTAGTTCAACTGATTTTCATAATTACGAATTGGTATTAGTCGCTTGCAAACTGGAAGATTTAAGCATATTAACGCCCAGAGTTTTTGGAAATGACAACCAAAATGCCTTCAAATCAGAAATATCTCATGGATAAAATAGCTAGGATTAAACGCCGTCGTTTTCTCCATTTTGCTACTTCAGGGCTATGTGGCTTTTCTATGGCATATCTGTTAGGGAGTTGTAGTAATCAAAGCCAACAGTCTTCTTTGCTAAACAGTACTAATGCCAGTGAAACTTCCCTTGGGATAAAAACGAAAGTTCTTCGGATGGGATATCAAAGTGCGGGGGATCTCTTCAGAAATCGGAAAGTTTTAGAGAAACGCTTGGAACCGTTGGGGATTAAGGTGGAATGGGCACAATTTGTCCAAGGGCCCCAACTTATGGAAGGGATGGCTGCAAAAAAAGTTGACGTGGGATCTGTGGGAGAAACACCACCAATTTTTGCACAAGTGGCTGGGTCAGAACTTGTTTATGTAGTTGGTACACAAAGAAACCGAAGGACAGGGACAAGTAGTGTTATTGCTGTTCCACCGGAATCTCCCCTTAAAAAGTTTGAGGATATTAAGGGTCAAGAAGTTTACTTTCAAAAAGGCTCGGCATCGCATTACTTTATTATCAGAGCCTTGCAATCTATCGGCTTAACTCTCAAAGATATTAAAATCAGAAGTCTTCCCACAATCGAGGCACGGGCTGCTTTCCTCGAAGGTAAAATTCCAGTTTGGATGACAGGAGATCCCCACTATGCGATCGCTCAAAAGATGGGTCGAATTCGAGTCCTCAAAGATTCTGTTGGGCTAGATTCTCCTGGTGCTTACTATATTGCTGACAGAAAGTTTGCCGAAGAAAACCTTGGTTTGCTAAAAATTATTATTGAGGAGCTTAATAAACTCGATAAGTGGGCAGAGGCAAATCGAGGTGAAGTTGCCAAATTGATGATCTCTGAACAAAAGCTTGATCCAGATGTCGTGGAAATAGCGATGTCTCGTCGTACTTTTGTAGGACGTAGAGGACTTAGCCCTGCGCTGATCAAAGAACAACAACGTGTGGCAGATTTGTTTTTTGATGAGGGTGTAATCCCAAAGAAAATCAACATTCAAGATGCGTTACTTCCGCCTGATATCTATACTGCAATCACCCCGGCAGAAATTATGATTTAGTAATGTATAGCAGAGAGCAAGCTTGAAATTCTTTTGGGAATTTTTCCATTAATTCATGCCCTAATTTATCTAGTAACTACTATTAGTCTTAGAGGATGTTTGAAAAGTCATGATTGATGTGTCAAATATTTTTTACCCCACCCTAGCCCTCCCCTTATCAAGGGGAGGGAACGAGATTCTCTTGTTTACTCCCTTTCCAAGGGGGGATTAAGGGGGGTAATAATTCGATAAAAATCACAGCCAAAAACTTTTCAAACATCCTCTAACTAAAAGACCCACATCAAGCTTGGAATTTGCATAATCTTGCATAGGCAAAGTATCCGTCCATAAAAAACTTTTTTTCTAGCTAATGTACAAATTTAATGTCCAAAAGTTTATTAATTAAACGAGTAAATAAGTCAGCTACAACCAAACAGCAAAAGTTTTTAAATAGTGCTGCCAGAAGTCCTTAATACCACCGGACGGCTTAATATAGTCGTCCATTTTTATCTTGCAGAACAGCCAAAATGATGCTAGTGGATCGACTTTCATGACGAAAAAGACCAGACAATTCAAATCCTTTCAACGTGCTGCTGATGCACCAAACCTGCCATCAACTCCATTCAGGTTCATTTTGTATTTTGTTAACCAGTTTCGCCGATGGTATGTGTTAATGGTGATCCTGGAGATGGTACACGCAACCTGTGGCATTATGTTACCTTATGCCATTGGTGAGATCATCCGAGGCGTGACGAAATCAACGGGCAGCAGCCAGCCCATTTTTGATGCAATGAGGCAACCCCTGATGCTATTCATCGCCTTGAGTGTGGGTGAAGTGATATTCGGGCGTTCGGCTGGACTCTTGCAAACTATCCTCCATCCAATCCACCGCCAGCATATTGTGCGATCGCTATATGCCTACTTGCAACACCATTCGCATCGCTACATGAGCAGCAGTTTTTCTGGGGCATTGGCACATCGAATTAGCGAAACTTCTCTGGGTGTTACTCAGACGATGCAAATGCTAATTACTGAATTTATGCCAGTAATTGTTGTGTATACCGTCGCCACGACGATACTGTATCGCGCCTATCCTCCCCTGGCTGCACTTGTGGGCGTGTGGGCAGTTCTCTTCATCAGTATTTCGTTCTGGCTGGCAACTCGCTGCCGAATTTACTCTCGGAAAGCCGCAGCCGCAAGAAGTGAGACAACTGGCATCATCGTAGATACAGTAACAAATCTCACCAGCAGCCGACTGTTTGCTCGTTTGGGTTTTGAACGAGGCTATTTGAATGAGCAATTAAGCCGCGAACTCAAACAGGTGAGAAAATCCAACTGGTACTCGGAGCGAATTCGCTGGTTCCAGTTCATCTCGGCAGCCATTCTAAAAATCAGCACCTTGTATTACTCGCTCTCCCTCTGGAGTCAAGGGAAAATCGCTACTGCTGATTTCGTTGTGGCAACTAGCTTATCGCTATTGATCATCAGTGAAGCCCGAAATTTGAGCCGCCGCTTTCTGGAATTTTTTGAACATATCGGCAATGTCGCCAATGGTGTCTTTACCATCGTTCAACCCCACGAGTTGGTGGATCGCGATCGCGCGATCGCACACCCAATTACCCAAGGTAAGATTGAGTTTCGGCGGGTGAATTTCAACTATTCGGATGAAAAGAAAGTTTTCAACAACCTTTCTGTCACCATCCAAGCCGGACAGCGTGTTGGACTGGTAGGCTTCTCTGGTTCGGGAAAATCCAGCTTTGTCAATTTGATTCTGCGTTTGTTCGACCCCCAATCTGGACAGATTATTATTGATGGGGTCGATATTCGAGACATGACTCAGGATGCCCTACACGCTCAAATCAGCTTGATTCCCCAAGATCCATCTTTGTTCCATCGCACTTTGCTAGAAAATATTCGTTACGGACGCTTAGATGCAACCGATGAGGAAGTGTTCGAGGCGGCGCGAAAGGCTAATGCTCACGATTTCATTATTCAAAGTCAGGATGGTTATAATTCTCTGGTGGGCGAACGTGGTGTCAAGTTATCTGGAGGACAGAGACAACGCATTGCGATCGCACGGGTAATCCTCAAAGATGCGCCGATCCTGATTTTAGATGAAGCCACTTCTAGCCTCGATTCAATCACCGAAAAAGCGATCCAAGATACCCTCGACTTAGCAATGAATGGGAAAACGGTTATCGTGGTGGCTCATCGACTATCTACCATCGTCCATCTAGACCGGATTTTAGTGTTCGATAAAGGTCGCATTATTGAAGATGGTTCCCACGCTAAACTACTGGCACTTGGCGGTGCTTATCACAGGTTATGGAAAATGCAAGCAGGTGGATTTATCCCAGAAAACCCTGGCGAAGAACGCATACATGAGGTTCGCAGTGGCACAAATAACGTTCAAAATGGAATGATCGCTTGACATTTGCCGCTAATTGAGGTTGAATTCCAGATTTAATTCAGGAATTGTGCGGGAAAGAGTCTATAAAATTTATGACTTCAAATATCAAACCCATTTTTGATACCCTGGCTGATGAGGAATCTGCCATCGACTGGAATCGTTTGTTGGTCGAAATCCTGACCGCTTTCGACTGCTCTACAGGTACTATCCATATCCTAGATTGGGAAAGCCAGTTATTGCACCTAAAGGCTTACCAAAGAATTCCAGAATTTCTGTTGCCTAAAATGATGGTAATTCCTATCGGCAAAGGGATGGCTGGTATCGCCGCCGAACGTAAGCAATCCGTACAGATTTGCAACCTGTAAACTGACGAACAGGGGGTGGCCAGACCCTCGGCAAAAGAAACTAAGGTAAAAGGCTCCATTACAGTGCCAATTATGCTAAATGGCCGATTGTATGGAACCTTGGGCATTGCCAAGTCGGTTTCTTATGAATTCACTCCCAAAGAGGAAGAGAGATTAATGGAGATTGGAGAGGCCATTAGCCGGAAAATTGCCAGTTAAGAGGATTAGCAACTTTCCTAAACTGATTTACCAGACGTTCTTGGTATTATTTCTGACTAATGGTTTCTGGTGTGATGGCTGCATATTGTTCGCTACTCAGCATCGCTTCCTTGATATTGATTGGTTTAGGAATCACTTTTTCTGTGGCAAACAAATCTGCAATTTTCTGTTGATTTTCCATGATTTCTGGCGTAATGGGTCTTAAGCCATAAGTTCGCCTTCCAATCATTGTTGCTAAAATATCTTCATCAATTTTGAGATGAGGAATAGTCAGCTTTACAACTTCTGCTCGGTTCTTTTCACCCCATTGACCTGTGTTATCTATCTCTTCAAGAACTAATCGTACTAATTTCGGGTTTTCTGTGGCAAATTTTCGCGCAGCCATGTAATATCCGCCCTGAGTAGAGATGCCGCTAGCGTCTCTCAAAACACGAGCATTTGCCTTTTTTTGTGCTACAGCTAAATAAGGGTCCCAAGTTACCCAGGCATCTATTTTTCCTTGAATAAAAGCATCACGGGCTTCTGAAGGAGGGAGGCTAATGGCTTGAATATCACTATATTTCAAACCAGCCTCTTCTAAAGCTTTTATTAATAAGTAATGGGAAGCAGAACCCTTTTGGAAAACTACTTTCTTACCTTTGAGATCAGCTAAAGTGCGAATTGACGAATTATTTTGGACGATAATTCCACTTCCTTTACCTGTGCTGGGTTTATTACTAGCAACATATACTAAAGATGTACCAGCAGCTTGGGCAAATATCGGTGGGGTTTCGCCTACGGAACCAATATCAACTCTACCTACATTCATTGCTTCCATCAGTTGCGGACCGGCGGCAAATTGTGCCCATTCGACGGAAACACCTAATGGCTGTAAACGCTTTTCGATCAATCCTTTAAGTCTGACTAGATCCCCAGAGCTTTGATATCCCATACGGACAGTTTTAGTTTTAAAACCAGTAGTTTCATTCCCTGTATTTGGGGTTGTCACTGAACAACTAATTAAGGTGGTTGAGATTGTTAATAATCCAGGTAATAGGAATAGTGAAAAGCGCTGAAAAATACTAACTCGTAGCTGTTTGAAAGGGGTAATCATGGACGTGATACTTTGTTTTTATTTGGCTAATAGTTATCGATGTTCAGTAGGCTCACATCCAATACTTTTCGGTTAAGGGGGAAAGGGGAAAGGGAAAAGGTTTGAATTTCCCTTTACCCATTACCCTTTAACCTTTCCCCAGACAAAAAGAGAGATTATTGGGTTTAACCGAAAAGTATTGGGATCACATCTGTAAATTGGTGTGAACTTAAGTGCCAACCCTTTTAAAACTTCATTTCCAGCCAGAGGCTAGAAATATTCCTTATTGATTGGGCATTCTGAAACAAGACTGAACACCTATGACATCTGTTCGTCTCTACTGCGTATTGCTCTTAATGTAAGTTCAATGAAACTCTTCTAGACTTGAACTTTAGTTCAAGTTTCTCTTTGCATTGGAGAGGGACGGTTTTGTGTCGTAAAATCTCTTAGAAGTTTTTTGATTTAGATTGTTAGGCGAACAACACATAAGCCGTCAAACATTACATTATTCTTAACCCAAAGATTTAAACTTTTTGAAGCTGAAGGTTCTTCTGGAAAAGTTCTTGAACGTTTTTCCAAGCATCGGCAGCAGCTTCGGCATTGTAGCTAGGGCGATGGTTGCAGAAAAAGCCATGTCCTGCGCCAGAATAGCGAAATATAGCATGGGGAATCTGATTTTTTTTCAATTCAGCCTCAATTTGTTCTGTTTGTTCTAAGGGGATTCCCTGATCGTCAAGGCCAAAGAAAGCATAAATGGGGCCTTTAATATCAGGAGTGCGGGTGATGGTTGGTTCACCACCACCGGGAGTTGAGTTGGGAATACCACCACCATAGAAGGAAGCTGTAACTTTAATATCTGGTAAAGTAGCAGCTAGATAAACTACGTGACCACCAAAGCAGAAACCAATGGAGCCGATCGCATCTCCTTGCACATTTGGTAAGGTTTTTAAATAGGCGATCGCAGCCTTAATATCACTCAATATTTCCTCGGCTGTTGTCTGTTCCTTATACCCTCTTCCTTGCTGGACATATTCAGGGGTGTATCCACCCTCAAAACCGGGAGCAGTGCGTTGAAATAAAGTCGGTGCGATCGCAACATACCCTTCTTTGGCAAATTTCTCAGCAACTTCTCGTATGTGAATATTAACCCCAAAAATTTCCTGAATCACGATAACGGCTGGGAAGGTTCCCTTTTGTGCGGGTTCAGCTAAGTAAGCATCGATTTGCAAATCCCCGTTAGGAACTTTAACTTGAGTGGTGCGAATTTCTGTGTTTGTCATCTTAGGGATTAGCCTGTAATTACTTTGAGAACGAAATGTTTTGTGGTAAGTTTTGTACAAAAATACTTAAACTTTACCGATTTACCGTAGTTTATAGAGTAGTATTTCACAAACAATGTCCAAAGGCAAGTCCTTATTTAAGAAGGAAATAGCTTACCGGAAATAGGGAATAACTTTTTTCTGTCCCCTAAATTCTGAGATATCCCAACAGGAGAATGAAAATGGCGCTCAAAGCAGTTCATCATATTCAGGCAACTTATCCTCAAGAGGTAGAGGATGCAATGCTATCTTTCTACAGCAGAATTTTGGGATTGACTGAAATTCCCAGACCTGATGCAGTCAAAAACGATTCAGGAGCCTGGTATCAGGTCGGAAACATTGAATTGCACGTTAGTAGAGAGAAAAACGCCAATAACCAAGTATCTAGAAGACATTTTTGTTTCCAAGTCGATGACTTGAACACCTTTGAGAAACACCTAAAAGAATATGGAGTAGAAATTATTCCCGATCAACGACCACTACCAGGATGCGTGCGGTTTTTCCTCCGTGATCCCGGTGGGAATCGTATAGAGATTGCAGAGTTCGTCAAGAGTATTTAGAAAATATATTCTTTACATTTTGATTGTCTAAGAATATGCACAAAGCAGCACCAACATCCCGAAAGATGAATAAAAAATACTTAATTAATATTGAAGAGAGCGATCGCTCTTTTCAAAACAAAACCAGTAACTAGTAGTCTGCCAACCCAAAAATGCGCTTGTGAGGACTGGGTAAAGGGTAAAGGGTAAGGGATTTAAACCCTTTCCCCCTTCCCCCTTCCCCTTTACCCCGCTTTCGTCACGAAAGCGAACTACTAGTGAGGTATTGTATTCAAACAAGAATCCCTAGCTAGCAACTAAAAAATTATAAACGCAGAGATGATCCAACTTAGCCCAGAACACTTGCAAACTATCCGCGCCCATGCCGAAAGCACCTATCCAGAGGAGTGTTGCGGTATAATTTTAGGCTATTTGGCTAGTGAGGGCAAAATTGTAGTTGAAGTCATACCAACAGAAAATGCCTGGAATACAGAAGCGGGTGCTGAGTTTTCAGGGGAACGCACAGCAGAGAGTAAAAGACGGCAATATGCGATCGCACCCGAAGTTATGCTAAAAATGCAAAAGGAAGCACGCGATCGCTTAGTGAGCATTATCGGCATTTTTCATTCCCACCCAGATCATCCTGCTATCCCTTCAGAATGCGATCGCTTATATGCTTGGCAAGGATACTCGTATATAATAGTTACCGTCCAAAACGGTAAAGCTGGAGAACTTCAAAGCTGGAGCCTTGACGATCGTCATCAATTCCAAGCAGAGACAATTGAAAATATAATTTAACGGCTTAGTTCAAAGACAGTCACTCGTAGCGGTTTTAGCCGCCAACACGGATAGAAAATTCATCTTCCCCACTCCCTATCTCTATAAGAGATACAGTTTTTCGATAGGATTAATATTCCGCTCTCCCAGATCATAACTGCTATGCTCAATCCCAATCTGGACGAAATCCAGTTGACCAAAGACGATTACGAACGCTACTCCCGACACCTGATTTTACCGGAAGTAGGACTAGAAGGACAGAAACGCCTGAAAGCCGCCAGTGTACAGTGTATCGGTACAGGTGGACTAGGTTCACCACTACTTTTATATCTGGCGGCGGCGGGTATTGGACGCATTGGGATTGTCGATTTCGATATTGTCGATACTTCCAATCTGCAACGCCAAGTTATCCACGGGACATCTTGGGTAGGTAAACCCAAGATTGAATCGGCAAAAAACCGCATTCACGAGATTAACCCCTATTGTCAGGTTGATTTATACGAAACTCGCCTGACTTCCGAAAACGCCCTAGAAATCCTTGAACCTTACGATATCGTCGTAGATGGTACTGATAACTTCCCCACTAGATATCTAGTTAACGATGCCTGCGTATTACTGAATAAGCCCAACGTCTACGGTTCCATTTTGCGCTTTGAAGGGCAAGCTACTGTATTTAACTACCAAGGTGGGCCAAATTATCGTGACCTTTTCCCAGAACCACCACCACCAGGAATGGTTCCCTCTTGTGCCGAAGGTGGCGTACTCGGTATTTTGCCAGGAATTATTGGTTTAATCCAAGCAACCGAAACTGTCAAAATCATTTTGGGACAAGGTAATACTCTAAGTGGACGATTGCTGCTATACAACGCCTTAGATATGAAATTTCGGGAGTTGAAACTGCGTCCTAACCCGATTCGCCCAGTAATTGAAAAACTAGTAGACTACGAAGAATTCTGCGGGATTCCGCAAGCTAAGGCAGAGGAGGCAAAACAGCAGTTGGAAAGTCAAGAAATGACTGTTAAGGATTTGAAGGAATTGCTGGATAGCGGTGCAAAAGATTTTGTACTACTGGATGTCCGCAACCCCCATGAGTACGATATTGCCAAGATTCCAGGTTCGGTATTAGTGCCCTTACCAGACATTGAAAATGGCAATGGCGTTGCGAAGGTAAAGGAAATATTGAACGGACACCGCTTAATCGCTCATTGTAAGATGGGCGGGCGATCGGCAAAAGCCCTCGCCATCCTTAAGGAAGCTGGGATTGTCGGGACAAATGTCAAAGGCGGAATTACCGCTTGGAGTCGAGAAATCGATCCTTCAGTTCCAGAATATTAATAAGAGAGGCAGGAGGCAAGAGGCAGGAGAAATACTGCTTTGCCTCCGTTCTCTTTTACACCATGAGCAGAGCTAGTTTGCGCTTTAAGTCTTCCATTCCCTTATCTCTTGATCGCTTTTTTGGAATTAAAAGTTAAAAATTAAGAAAAAGAATAGTTTTTAATTAATTAATTTTGGTACAAAGCCAACAATAATATATAACGCAGTGTTAGCGAGTCCACGTACTCCTTCCCTACGGGACGCTGCGCTAATGGAGAAGCAAACTACCCGCAGCGTCTGTCTGCGACACGCTCCGCGAACGTAGAGAGCGTTTTGGAATTTTTAATTAATAATTTTTAATTTTTAATTGGAGCGAAGCGACTTGACTACCTCAAAATCTCATCTCAATATTTTATGGGTGCAAGTTTGGGTGTTAGCAGTAGTGCAGGGGGCAATTACTCTCACCTGGTTAATTTATAATACATATCTGCCACAACTTTTGACTCAGTTTGGTTTTCCTGCTTCACTGGCAGTTGGTTTGGTTTTAGTCGAAAATGCCTTTGGTGCGGTGCTGGAACCATTGATGGGGGGACTTTCAGACCAAGCTAGACGCTGGGTAGGGACTCGGTTTCCCTTCATCTCAGTAGGTATGATTCTGGCATCGGCTTTGTTTATTGCCATACCATGCGTTGTGAGTTTGATTCCACCTACTACTGTAATGCGATCGCTCTTACCTATAGCATTGGTAGCCTGGGCATTAGCAATGACAATATTTCGTTCTCCAGCGATGTGCCTCCTGGGGATGTATTCTACACCAGCCCAGTTACCTTTAGCAGTAAGTGTTGTAACTTTGGCAGGTGGTGTAATTGGGGCTTTTAGACCGATAAGCTACAAGTTTATTCTCAGCTTAGGGCCAGTTTATACTTTTGCGATCGGTTCTTTCGTCATGCTGGCGGCGGCGGCTGTGTTGCGGTTAGTCAATGCTCCAGAAGCACCAGTGGATAGACACCAAATAGAAGTAGTAAAGTTGCCGTTACAAAAATTGGCTTTGATTTTAGTAACTGGTTTTGGTGTAGCATGGGGTATCCGATTTCTCTTTGATGTCTTGGGTAAAGTACTAAAGACCCAACTGAATACTGATAATGTTGATCTGCTTATGGTGTGGATCGGATTAGCGATCGCAATTGCCAGCATACCAGCAGGAATCTTCGCCGTCAAAATTGGTAATCGTCAAGCAATGCTTTGTGGTATCTGTGCAATCATTCCCTCTTTATTGATAATGATATCTGTGGGCGCACAAATTCCGATAATTGCGGTAATCGTTGCTAGCTTTAGCTTAATTGTCAATGGGGCAATTCCTTTTGCTTTAGGACTGGTACCTCAGCGATGGGCGGGATTAGGAATTGGAATGTATTTTGGTGGGTTTGCTTTAGCCATGAGTTTGTTTGGTGTCATCTTTCCCAAGTTACAAGCAATAACACCTTTTGTTGGTGCAACTGGGGGTGCATTGGCATTTTTCCTAGCTGGTCTTTGTATTGCAGTAAGTCCCATTTCTGAAACGCAAAGGAACGCAGAGGTTTAACGCAGAGGGACGCAAAGTTATCTTCTGCGTCCCTACATGTATGAATTACGAATTACGTTAGCGTAGCGGGGCGTAGCGGGGCGTAGCCCATTACGAATTACGAATTAGTTACGGGTTTAACTTGACTCAACAAATCGTGCAGTTTTTCGCCTTCAATGACTTCTGTTTCTAAGAGTTGAGTCGCTATCGCTTCTAGCAAGTCTCGATTCTGTCTGAGAATCTCTAGAGCTTGTTCATGGGCTGTTTCCACGATTTCCTTGACTTCGCTATCAATGGCTTTGGATGTGTCTTCACTTACCGCCCGTCGGGGATTAGCCCCGCCATTACCCAAAAACATCGATTGTTGTCCTTGTTGGTAAGCTAATGGCCCTAAGACTTTGCTCATCCCATAAGATGTTACCATCCGCTCTGCCAAGTCAGTTGCTCGTTGCAAATCGTTGGAAGCACCTGTTGTAATACTGTTAAACACAATCTCTTCGGCGGAACGTCCACCTAACAGAGTTGCAATCTGACCCCGCAGTTCATGTTCATTCATCAAAAAGCGGTCTTCAGTTGGTAATTGCAGAGTGTAGCCCAAAGCAGCCATCCCACGGGGAATAATCGAAATCTTTTCTACGCGACCGTTTCCTGTAGTTAGCGCCCCGACCATTGCGTGACCAACTTCATGGTATGCAACAATCTTTTTCTCAGTCTCGTTCATGACGCGACTCTTTTTCTCTAAGCCGGCAACTACCCGCTCAATTGCTTCAGCGAAGTCTTCTTGAGCAACACTTTCACGCAGATTGCGAGCTGCCAATAATGCCGCTTCGTTGACCAAGTTTGCCAAATCTGCACCAGCAAAACCAGGGGTACGAGTAGCGATCGCTTTTAAATCTACATCATTTCCTAATTTTACCTTTTGAGCGTGAATCTTGAGAATTGCTTCCCGACCAGATAAATCAGGACGGTCTACCAACACTTGGCGGTCAAAGCGGCCTGGACGCAGCAATGCAGAGTCAAGGCTTTCGGGGCGGTTGGTAGCTGCTAGGACAATCACCGTTGCATCCCCAGCCGCAAACCCGTCCATCTCCGTTAGTAACTGGTTGAGGGTCTGTTCTCGCTCATCGTTACCACCGTAGAAGCCGTTACTGCTACGAGACTTACCGATCGCATCTAATTCATCAATGAATATAATACAAGGAGCCTGTTTCTTCGCCTGCTCAAACAAGTCCCGCACTCTGGAAGAACCCACACCGACAAACAATTCTACAAACTCGGAACCAGAGATACTGAAGAATGGAACACCTGCTTCTCCTGCTACGGCTTTCGCTAAAAGTGTCTTACCAGTACCAGGAGGGCCAACTAACAACACACCTTTAGGAATTCTCGCGCCAATTTGCGTAAACCGTGCTGGAGTCTTGAGGAAATCTACAATTTCTACTAACTCAGTTTTTGCTTCTTCTACGCCAGCCACATCTGCAAAGGTGATTTTAGCTGATTCGCCTTCAACGTAAACTTTAGCTTTGCTCTTACCAATGGAAAGCGCACCTTGAGGACCACCGCCGCCACCACGTGACAGAAAGAATTGCCAAATACCAATAAAAATCAGTGGTGGAATCACCCAACTTAAGAGGGTTGTAAACCAAGTATTTTTGGGTGGAGGTGTAGCAGCAAACTCAACTCCCTTTTCTTCTAGCAGTTTGGGTAACTCTAAATCAAAAATTGGTGTAGTTGCAAACACTGGGCCCGGCTCGGCATTTTCTGTTTTTAGTTCGTAGAGAATCTGGTTTTGACCAACAGAAACGCGATTAACTTCCCCTTCTTGTACTTGATGAATAAATAAACTATAGGGAACACCAGTAGGGCCAGAAGCAAATAAACCAGGCAAAAATATATTTAAGAGCAGGAATAGCCCTGATACTGCCAGTAATATATTAGCAATGATCCGAAAACGAGGTGATTTAGGTTGTTCTTTAATTGCCATAGATGTTGTTACCAATCCTTAGAATGAAAACTATTGAGAATGTAACTTTATGGAAAAATTAGATATTTCCAGTCTAAATAATTCAAGCAGCTAGCTTATACTGTTTCCAACCAATCAAAAATTTGGGCTAACTGGTCTAGCGTTACCAGTCCATACTGCCAGAGGGTCATAGCCAGGAAGTTGGGGGTCTGCTCACAATGTCGCAAAGCAAGAGAAATTGCTCCACCCGAAATACCCAACTCTTCCTCTAAAAAATGCACCAATTGATCTGTAGCTTTCATTGCAATGTTAAATAATGTTAAATAAGTTTTATTTCTGAGAAAGTTTGACTTGTGTGATGCAATGTCCAGGTTGCATCGCAAAGTTGTTCAATTTGTCTTAGATCCTTAAGGATACTACCTATTTTCATAATTTCTCCTGTTTAGCAATGTCGCAGCATTTTTTTATTTATGTAACTAAACTTAACAATTTAATTAATCTTTGGGAACTAACAAGCAAATACGGTTTACCGTACTCAAAGGCTTAATACCAATGGAAATGAGAAAATTTAATGAACAGAACGCCGTTCAAGAAGACGCAGAGATTGTGAGAAGCGAAGAGAAATACCCTGTCTCCTCCTCCATATCCTGACTTTTCATGTTATGTGGAAAAGTCCACCAAAAACCTAACCCTCTAACCCCCTTCCCGCGTCGGGAAGGGGGAAAATTCGAAGTCTTTCTCCTTTTAGGAGCTACGGTGTACACACAAGTCTGAAATAGCTGATTAACCAGGGTTTTACCCCACCCTAACCCTCCCCTTATAAAGGGGAGGGAACTAGATTTCCTGTTTCCCCCCTTATAAAGGGGGGATTAAGAGGGGTAATTCGACTTGTGTGTATACCGTAGCCTTGGAAAGAGGAGGGAACTAGATTTCTTTTTTCCACCCTTTCTAAGGGGGGTAATTTAACTTGTGTTTACACTGTAGGCTTTTAGAAGAGAGAAATAGAAGTGAGGTTTTCCAGATACCGTGAAACTGGGTTGGGGTTAAAGGTTTTTTCCCTTTTCCCCAAAAGCCGAGAAATATTGGTTGTTATGTTCCTTTTTCAGCAACAAAACTAACTAATACCACAGGCTGCTAGTTTTACAGCTAAAGCATTCGGGTATCGCCACGGTTGAGAACCTATGTCTGCGTTTAGAATTTTGTTATGCGATTGCATTTTTGCTCAAAATTCTCCGTGGCTTAAAGCGGCTCATCCCTGATAGACAAAACCAAAATCGGCAGACAGAAGGTTAAAAGGGTGAGAGTATAGTTCCTCTTGCCACTTTACCAAGGATTGCCAACCATTGTGAATCCAGACCAATAATAAGGATGGGTAAGTAATTGCTCCCCTTCATCTGCACTATTAGTAGGTAAAGACAAGTTCCCCAGTACTCCCAAACCTTCTAATTGACCATTTTTAACGTAAATTTGCCCTTTGGCCATAGCTACCTGAGCCTGTCTGAGGGCTTCTGCTTTAATTGGAGCTGTCCTCAAGTTTTGATAAAATTTTGTCATCAAGGCTGCTGTACCAGCATCATTAACCGACCAAAGACTAGCAACACTAGTTTTCACGCCTGCTAGCACTGCTAAACCTGCAAATCCAAGCTCTGACTCTTCATCTCCTAATGCTGTTCTACAAGCACTCAGCACCAGCATTTCAACTTCGGGTTCATTAAAGCGTAGCTGTCGTAATTGGTTCAAGCGTAACTTGTCTTCCCACAGTTGAATATAAGAATTACTCAAAGCGCCGGTAGTAAAATCGGCATGGGTTGCCATGTGAATAATCCCAAAAGGTTGTTGGCGGCGGATAGTTTTGAGATTTTCTAAGGTAGCTTGCTTGTCTAACAATAATTTGCCCTGCCAAAGTTTAGACACCAGTGTTGATAACTCCAGGGGAACTGCTGGTAAAGGCTCTTGTCCTTGTGTACTCTGAGAAACCCCTAGCGCTAAAATTTGAGATTTTTTAATGTCTTTATAAAGAGTGTTAGTCAAGCTGATACTGGGCATCAAGCCAATGCTATATTTTTCTACTAGAAATCCCTTGCCATCATGAAGTGCTGCCATTGGGGTTGAACGTAACCCAATATCTGGTAGAAAAACCAAATTATTGATTTCTCTTGCCTGCAAATCGGCCTCTAGTGGTGCAATTATCCAGCGATAAAGTTGTTGAGATGGACGCAAATAACCGGTGCGGCGACGGTTTTGTGGACTAACTATTTGGTCACGAAATTCTTGAGCTACTTGGAGAACTTTGGCTCTGGTCGTTTCTGGGATACGCTTGCGGATGGGGTTGCCTTTTCCAGTTACTACGACTATTTCCAGTTGGTCGCTATTCTGCTCTGCTAGAGTATTTAATTGTTTAGTAAATTTTTGAGATTTGCCCAAATTTCTCTCTGGTATTATCTCCACAGGAACAAAACTGATGTAAATAAATGCAGGTTTAACACCAGTTGCTTCTTCAATTTTGCGAGCAATTTCTTTGGCATCATCTAGTGTTTTAATTTTAGGATTCGGGATGCCTAAATGGTCGGCAAAATCATCTGTGAATTGATCTTCGGGTGTGGGATCGGTATTAATAACAGGGTTGTCAATCTTAGGATTATTGGGGCCAGGGACATTCGGTTTATCTGGAGTGCATTGGAATGAGCAAGGGGGAGGATTCGGGGTATCATTCGGGGGAGGAATCTGACTGACATTGATTCCTATCTGTACAGGTGCAGAAGACGAAACGCGGTCACTTGCACTAATTACAAAGGCATTTAGTGACCCATTTACATCAGTCGGAGGGGTATAGACCAAAGTATCGCCGCTAGATAAGGTAGTGACACCAGGAATGACGGGAAGGCCATTGACAGTCAGATTTCCTGTATTCACCACATTAACCTGGATGGAGGTGATGTCATTATTAGCATCGCTGACCAGTGCAGCCAAACTAGAGAATGTCAAAGTAACAGGTTGATTGGTCTGGGTGTTGGGTAGCGATGAGTTTGCCGTTAATACAGGCGGAGTGTTGACGGAAGTAATGATGATGCCGGTTGGGGTACCGATCGCATCTCCACCAGTTGGCAAAACAGGAAAGTTTCCTGAAGCGATGGTTGTACCGCCACCCACATCAATTGTTCCAGCTGTGCCATTAAGACTCGTCGCATCACTCACAATAAATGGCACATTACCTGGGCCACCATCATGTCGAATTGTGACAGTGCCTCCGGCGATGCTAGTGGTTACTCCTGCTCCAGAATCGAAAATTCCGCCGGTGGCGATGGTACTACCTACCCCTATTCCTTGAACTAGTCCGTTTGTCAGCACTTGCACATTGCCACCTTGAACAGTGTTGCCATTAACAAAATCCGTTGTGGCCTGTGTGTTGATGTTGTTAAAGCGAATTGTGCTGCCAAAAGGATTGGTAGTTCGTAAAGTAACGTTGCCACCTGTAGCACTTGCAGTACCATCCACTCCGGTGGCGCTGGCTGAAGCATCAATACCATCATTAACGGTGATATTCTCTGTGGCAGTTAAGGTGACTGCGCCAGCCGTGCCAGTAAAACCGCCACCTCCGGTCTTGACTACAGATGAGTCAATCGCCCCAGTGGTAATACTACCTGCTGTAGTTGTTGCGACTATATCGCCACCGCTACCTAAGCGACTGGCATCACTGGAAAAGGAATCGATAGTATCAGTGAGGATATTGCCTGCCGCAGTCAAAGTAACTGTTCCCGGTATGCCGCCACCACCACCGCCACCACTATCGCTGGTGTTAATCTGATTGAGGGTAATTCCACCATTGCTACTTACAACTTGAACATTACCTGCTGAATAGCCTTGTCCACTGGCAATAATGTTGCCTGCACTAATATTGCCTGTCGCAGACAAAGTTACATCCCCGCTTCTAGCGAAATTACGAGTTGTGTTTAGATTTCCTAGTAATAAGCTGGCTCCCGAAATGTTTATTGCTCCTCCGGTTGTCTGGATTGTGTTGGTAGGGTCAACAAAGTTTACAGAACCGCTTTGTGAGGTTAGGCTGAAGCTACCACCGCCCAAGTTTAAAGTAGCAACACCAGCGGTAGTTACTCCGGGTGTAGCTCCGGTGATGTCATTGATCGTAATATTGCCTGTAGCTTGTAAGCTGATATTTGCACCCGAAGCTGCGATCGCACCCCATGAAACTGTATTCGCCCCAATATCTGCATCGCCAAAGGCAATATTGCCAGCTGTGCCATCAAAACTACCTACTCCACCATCGATAATTGTCAATGTGCTGGGGTCTAATAATAAAGTGCCAAAGCTACCATTAGGGGCTGAAGTATCTACCAAACCGTTGAAAGTCAAGAAATTTTTGCCTGATACTTCTACAAAACCACCATTGCCAGAATTCGCTCCTCCACGTGCCGAAATGTTACCAAAATATTGAGTTGTATCGTTACCCCAAACAATTACCTGTCCGCCGTTTCCATTTAAATTGCTATCGCCATTAATGACAGAGTTGGAGTTAATATAAGTTTGATCTGCGTTGGGTAAAGTCCCCTTACCTTGGTAATCGCCGCCAATTAACACAGTACCGCCGCCATTGCTTCCAGAGGCGTTAATATTGGCATCAACCAGCGCAACTTTTTTACCCAAAGCAGTTACCGTACCGCCTATTTGGCTTGAGACATCCACTGTTCCAGAAACAATTGTTGTCCCTGGTGTTGTGGGAATTGTCACATTAGATTCTGTTAATTTTACAGTCCCATCAGGATTGGCTGTTAACCCAGTGTTACCAACAGTGAGCAATTCAGGTATTGAAGCGATGGGAATTGTCCAGTTATTGGGTTGATTGCTACTAGAGGCGAGGGGCTGAATTTCCAGACTCAGCAGATTTCCTGGCTGACTGAGACGCACCCAATTTTGCCCTGGTACAGATGTGATAGAAATCTGCCCTCCCGGTGCCGAAAGTTGCCCGGTGTTGACTACAGTACCAGCCAATAAATTCAAATTTTGCCCAGCACCTACTGCCAAATTTCCAGCATTTGCGATCGCTCCTGGCTGGTTCATACTAAAGGCGAATCCGTTGGGGTTGCCAACTAAAGCAGCGTAATCATTAACACCAATGGCATTGAACCAACTGCTGCCAAAACCAATGCCATTGGCTGTTGTCACCGTGAAAGCACCAGGTACATTTAAGCTGGCGTTTGATCCAAAAATAAATCCGGCTGGATTCATCAAGAAGAGGTTAGCATTGCCACCTGTTACCTGAATTAAGCCATTGATAACTGAAGGATTCCCGCCTGTAATTCGACCAAGGATATTTTGCAGCGCCGGACTAGCTTGAAAGTTGGCGATTTGTTCTGGTGAAATCCCAAACTGTTGAAAGCTGTGAAAGAGGTTAGCACCATCTCTAGAAGTTGTACCACCAGTGATATCCAGTCGATTACCGTTGGGTGTAACAATTGTGTTTGTCCCATCGGCAGCAGGGACAATTTGTTGTGTTTGGGCTAATGCCGTACTAGTGACTGTCACCAGAGGCAAAATAGCTAGGACTGAAGCGGTGATTTTGTTTAGTAGAGGTTTTTTACGCCGCAAGATAAAGCGACTTTCGGGCAATTCCACATCGATTTGTAACTTTTCTGCTAATCCACGCCGCCAAAGTGCTTGAGCGATCGCCTTCTGTGACCAGAGTATTTGTTCACTTTTTCTAATAACAGAGATGCTTTGAGAATGATTTCGGTATAAGTACAGTGGCTCTTGAACTCGGCGCACTTGGGTTACTTCTGAAAGTCGTAGACACAAGTCGTAATCTTCGGCACATCGGAACGACTTGTTAACACCTCCCACCTGGTCGTAAGCTGAACGGCGCATCAAGCGGAAGTGGAAAGTCATGAAGTTTACCAACAGCCCTTCTGGGGAGTAAGGAATGTCACAGCGATGACCGTAGCTGATGACTTGACTTTTTTCATCAATATTTAAGTAGTCGGTGTAAACAAATCCTGTATCCGAGTAGCGATTTAGTACTGTAGCGGTTTGGGCAAGGGCGGTGGGGGCTAGGATATCATCACTGTCTACTATACCGATGTAAGTGCCACTAGTTTGGGCGATCGCTGCCTTACAAGCCGCAGAAACTCCTTGATGCTGTGCTTCTACTACCCGCACTCGCCTATCTTGTTGAGCATAAGCGTTTGCGATCGCCACTGATCCATCTGTAGAGCCATCATCCCAAATTAGTAGCTCAAAGTCTTGCCATGTTTGCGCTAATACACTGGCGATCGCTACCCCAAGGTAAGACTCCCGGTTGTAATTGACGATGACTATGGAGATCAGTGGTGGCATCGAAGTATTCCCAAGTTTTCTACCTATTATCACAATATAATGCTAAGGGCTATCACTTAGAAGAAATTGCTGTTAATTATTGTTTTAGTTACAAATCTTCTGAAATGTGAATGTCAAAAATATGATATTGAAATATTCATACAGCCATAGCACACTCAAAAACCAAAATTAGCCCAGTCGTAAAATAAGGCACCCACTGAGGAGAAATGAGAAAAGAAACAGAAACTGGCATTAAGTCGAAAACAATTACTCAGAAAAGCATTGTCTGTTTCTCTCATCAGTTAAATACTTGGCAAGATTTAGCAACTACTAAATGGAATAAGCACAGCTTCAGTTTTCAGTGTGGCTTGCTAATTCTTCCTGCGGTCTGGATTGTAACTGCAAATGGACTGAGAGCTACGGCGAATATATTAACACCAGACTCAACTCAAAAGATTAGTCAGCCAGAGTTACAAATAATACAGGCATCAGAAACTGCCCCGGAAAATAGCCCCAATCAAGCCGAACCAAATCCCCAACCAGAAACACCACAACGAATTCGGGTTCGCAAAATCCAGGTTGTAGATAGCACAGTTTTTAATGAAAATGACTTTAATCCAGTTGTCAAACCCTTTGAAGAACGGGACTTAACTTTAGAAGAAATTAGACAAGCCGCAGATGCTATTACCCAGCTTTACTTAAATAAAGGCTATATAAATTCCAGAGCAGTTCCAGACATTCAGCAACCTAGTACCGCCGATGGTGTTGTGGTAATTAGGGTAATTGAAGGGCGTTTGACAGAGATTGAGATCGAAGGGACGCGACGATTAAACCCATCTTATGTTCGTAGTCGCATCCAATTAGCTGCCGGTACTCCTCTGAATACTAGTAAGCTCGAAGATCAACTGAAGCTGTTGCGACTCGATCCCTTATTTACAAATGTAGAAGCACGTCTGCGTCCAACGGGTAAGGTTGGTCAAAGTGTTCTCATTGTCAGAGTTGAAGAGGCCAACCCTTTAACTGGTAGCTTGGGTGTAGATAATTATTCGCCTCCGAGTATTGGTGCGGAAAGATTGGGTATTGAACTGCGCGATCGCAATTTAACCGGGATGGGAGATGAGTTAGCAGGTTCCTATTACCACACCCTTTCTGGTGGTTCCGATGCCTTTGATTTTAGCTATCAAGTTCCTGTGAATGCCATGAATGGCAAGGTACAGATTAGAGCGGCATTTAATCGCAACGAAATCACTGAGGCACCCTTTGATGCTTTTGGCATTCGCGCCAACCAGGATCTTTATGAAATCAATTATCGTCAACCATTGATGCGATCGCCAAGAGAAGAATTTGCCCTATCTTTGGGATTTACCTATCAAGATGGTCAAACCTTCCTCTTCGATAATCTGGCAACCCCCTTTGGCATTGGGCCTGATGCCAATGGCGTTAGCCGCACCAGTGTAATTAAATTTGGTCAAGATTATATTAAGCGCGAACCTCAAGGAGCTTGGTTTCTGCGATCGCAATTTAACTTTGGCATTGACGTATTAGATGCAACTATCAACAATGACCCCATACCCGATGGTCGCTTTTTCAGTTGGTTGGGTCAAATACAGCGCGTGCAGCAACTCAGCGCCGATCATCTCTTACTTATCCAAGCAGACTTACAGCTAACACCAGATAGCCTTTTACCCTCCCAGCAATTTGTGATTGGCGGTGGACAATCTGTAAGGGGATATCGCCAAAATATCCGCTCAGGGGATAATGGATTTCGTGTAGCGATCGAAGATCGGTTCACAGTCCAGCGCAATGAATCTGGATTATCCATAATTCAACTTGCGCCATTTCTAGACATGGGATCTGTCTGGAATCAGTCTAATAATCCCAATCGGCTACCCGATCAAACTTTTTTGGTGGGTGCAGGCTTGGGATTATTATGGAATCAAGCAATGGGAATTGATAATCTGTTTTTACGGCTCGATTATGGACTTCCATTTATCGATCTGAGCGATCGCGGCAATAACGCTCAGGATGATGGCTTTTACTTTAGCCTTCGCTATCAACCTTAGAGGATGTTTGAAAAGTATTTCGCTGTGACTTTAGGCACTTTTAGATCCCCCCTAACCCCCCTTAAAAAGGGGGGAACTGGAGTCAAAGTCCCCCTTCTTAAGGGGAGCCACTGCGGTCTTGGGGTCTCCCCAAGTGGAGCATGTGGCGTGGATTTAGGGGGATCTAGAACATTTTGCTACCGAGAAGAGGACTTTTCAAACATCCTCTTAGTACACCAATATTGACGGGCTTTCTTTCTGTAGCTGAAGATTCCCCTTTTTTAGTGCTGAGTGCTGTTAGCGGATAGCTAAGGTTTAGCCCGTGCTGAGTTAGGAGTCAGAAGTTAGTATGTTTCCCCTGCTCCCCATATCCCCTGCCCCCTGCCTCTTTTTCAATATTTCCTGACCTATGTCAGCATTTTTTGTTTTAAAAACCACTAAAAAAACGCATTTTCAGGTGATTGACGATTTTTGGTCAATTTATTTTTGATTATTTACTGAGCTAATTTGCATTTGGGGTGTACTCTCAATATACGGTAACTATCACACTCGACCTTTGAGATAAATTACACCCAGAGGTGAATACCATGAAAAATTATGCTGATAAGCAGGAATTTATATTAAGTCAAATCACAAATAAATATTTTCAGCGCCGAGATTTCAGTGGATGTGACTTGAGTGGAATTGACCTAAAAGGAATTAATTTAACTGGTGTTAACTTTATAGGAGCAGATTTGAGTGGAGCAAATTTGTGTGGCTGTGTTCTCACTCGTGCTAATTTAAGTGGTGCAAATTTGATGCAAGCTAGCTTACGCGACGCTAATTTGTATGAAGCATCTTTGTGTGAAGCTAATTTGATTAATGCTGATTTAACACGAGCAAATTTGTGTGGAACTTTCTTATGGCGGGCGAAATTTACAGGTAGTAATCTTTGGGGTGCTTCTTTATGCGATGTAGATTTGAGAGAAGCAGACTTAAGTGAAGCTAAATTAATTGAAGCATCACTGATTGAAGCTAACTTAACGAGAGCAAATCTTACAGGAGCAAAGTTATGTGGAGCAAAATTACTAGAAGCTAATTTAGCTGAGGCTAACTTAACTGGTGCAGACCTGACATGGGCAAATTTAACCAAGGCAAACTTGAGTCAAGCAAACCTTTGGCAGACAAACCTGATTTATGCGAGGTTCCGGGATACTATCATGCCTGATGGCACAATTAAGCAACCTCAGATAGTTATTTATTAGTTAAAAGTAGCCCTGTCAAAGTGAGATAATCTTGTGATTTAGTTTCCATGCACTGTATGGGGCTTTCCTTTTAGCTGTAACCACAATTTTTTTCAGCTTGGGTCATGTTATTGCGTAAAAGTTGTCGTTTATCCTTTTCAGAAGCGAAATCGTTAATTTGGACGCTAAACTAAGAACTTTTTTAGGTCTTAATGTCGGAGCGCTTAGTATTGATGCCACCGAAGGTTCTGCGATTAAAACAGCTTTAAATGTCCATACATTTGCAACATCTGGTAGCTACAACATTGGCATTGGTGTTACCGATGTAAATGATACTTTTGGCTCATCAATATTGTCGTTGACAAATGCTTCAGTGACAAATTCCAATCCTCAACCAGTCCCAGAACCTTTAACTACCCTTGCTTCTATTTTAGCTGGCGGCTTTGGAGTTATGTTAAAGAGAAAAGATATAAAAAAAGCTTAATCAAATTAGTTGCAAAAAAATATAGGTTGGGTTGACGCAAGGAAACCAAATACCCTGATTCATGTTGGGTTTTGCGTTCCTCAACCCAACCTTGTATCTTAGAAATAGTAGTAGACCGTCCCAACCTTGGTCAAGAAAGACCGCTTCGTAGCATGGGTCACTACAACAATCTCTTTGACAGAACTCG
>NZ_JACJSH010000073.1:0-28747 GCF_014698055.1 Nostoc sp. FACHB-133 | reverse complement strand
TGTTAATACTGCTTAAAAAGTATAAATAAATTTATACTACTGGGAAAATGATTTAGTGATCGCTTGTTTTTTACTGGATCTGACGAAACCGCATAGCTCCCATAGTACAATCGCTACTCCGTCATGCTCAAGCTGGTGGTTTTGGCGCGGAAACTGCTGATGCTTACAGAAATGCGCTTGGTGGATCTGCACCTACTTGAAATCTGCGACAAATTTTAACTGGAGTGCTGGTTTTAGCTTCAAGGCTAGTTTGGTTTGTCTTGACTCCACACTCCAGTTTTAGAAGCGATCGCTATTTTCTGAGCCTGTTCAAAAGCTATTTGATTCGGGCATTCCACCCCGCCAAGTCGCGTTTTAGCCAAGCCGCTTTTAAGCAGTTCTTCCTGAAAACTAATCTCAGCCTCACCCTGTCCGTGAGCCATCACTTCAGCAACAGTACGCCCATCGCTGTCTTTTGCGACTGGAACGATCATCAGTTGATTATCGGCAGCAGCAATGAGCTTAAGTAGTTTCTGTTTTGCTTCATGAGCCAATGCTTGTCTTGGAGCTTCACCTTGTTTCAATTCCGGGGCATCAATTCCACAAAGCTCAACTGACATTTGGCTACCATCGGTTTGACGAACTGTGATGCTGTCCCCATCTGCTACTTGGGTAGCGATCCATTCTTCGGTAAGCGCGATGGATGGCTGGTTAGTTCTTTGGAAAATCGAGATAGCGCTGATGGTAGCTCCAGCGATGCCTGCGGCGGTAAACTACGCAGTTAAAATTATGGCAGTTTTCCACGATGGCTTCATATTGCTAGCTCTGTTATTGCAATATAAGAAACCATAATTTTAACCGCAGTCACCTATCTACGCCTCACAACAACAACGGTATTGGATCTCAAAGCTAGAAGAATATTTATGTTTATTGGCGAAAGATTCTTGTAGCAACAATACTTTTAACTTAGTCGATTTTAAGATAAGCTTTGTTGATTGATAAGTCACTATAGATTGCAAAAATACATCGTCATGAGTCAGGGTGTATATCCAGACAATTGGAAAGAAATTGCGACAGCGCTAAAAGCTGACTGTGATTGGCGTTGTACTAAATGTGGTAAGGTCTGCTTACGTCCTGGGGAAAAACCACCTGATTGGACAAAATCTCAGTGCAAAGCTCATATACTTCAGGTACATCACTGGAATTGTGACCCTAGTGACAATCGGCTGGAGAACCTGGCTTGCCTATGCAGTGGCTGTCACCTTTACTACCATCGATTCGGACGCGGGAATATTTCTCCGGGACAGTTGTCACTGTTTGCCGAAAGGAAATGTTAGCTAAAATTTAGCGATTTCAAGCGTGAGCGCTAACTAAAACTTGCTTTTGTTGTTGCGATAGCTTCTAGGGGGTACTTTGCGCTCAACTAGGCAATTTTTAGTTGCAGTCTGCTAAAGCTAGATTTTAAACACTAAGTAGACAAAGTAAAAATAAGTTTCTCGGCTCAAAAACTCCATTTGACTGTGAAAACCGCGATAGCGGGTAGTCGGTGTGGGAGACGAATGTGCATCCATTCCTAAATTTCGTGCCATCAATACTGCTCGTTTCATGTGCAATGGATCGCTAACAATAAGAAACTTGTTTAATTGGTGAGCTTTCGCTACTTCCAAAGCATTTGTGAGGTTCTGGTGAGTTGTACGAGATTGAGTGTCAGTGAGAATATCAGCAGCTTTTACCTGTTGCGCGAGTGCATAATTTTTTCCAACTATAGCTTCAGGTGGTTCATTAATCTCGCCAACTCCGCCAGTAAAAATGATTGTTTTAACAGATCCATTTTTATATAAGTTGATGGCGTGGTTAATTCGCTCTCTGAAAACAGGAGATGGTTTTTCTCCCCAAACTGCTGCTCCTAAAACAATTGCTGCATCTGCCTTGATATTATTAGTACTGCTGCCATATAAATAAATACTTGAGGCAGAAGAAGCGATCGCCAGCAACAAGGCAGATATCAAAGCTAATGTCACCAAAATTGACCATTTTTTGTGAATTTTGTAATTGAGCATGGGTTGTTATGCTATTTTTCATGCTTAGTTTCAATATCTAAGTTAAGTGCGTAAGTCCTATACTGTTATATGCTTCACCATTAGATGCAGTTGTGAATCTGGCTTCTACCGTGCAATCAAAAACTGCCCTAGACTCAAGCCAGAGCAGTTTTGATAGAAGTAAATTATATAAGAGACAATTAGCGTTGTCCCCGGTTTATACATAGTAAATACCGTTATATAATACTATTCACCTCAATTTTCGTACTTTACGCAAAAAACGAATAATCTTGAAGCGCCAACCAAACTGTTCCAGAACCTCCTGAATGGCTAAGTGCAGGTAAATATGTTTACTCAAATCCTCCCAAGAGATACCCTACGGATTACAGTATATACATTGGGCTGGATTCGCAAATTCCATACCATTAGGAAATAGTTTCTCTTGATTAAAACCACATTTTTTACATTGATAAATTGTGGACAGTGGTAAGGTAGTTGGGATATGACAAAATTCACAGGGTAATCCCTGAATTATTTCAGTTATTTCAAAACCAGGCGTATTACATTTTGGACAACAACTGCTAATTTTATTAAGTAAATTATGGGTAGCTTTTGCAATATTTTTCATCCGGGTGGGATTATACATTGCCCGCATATCTGTCTCAATATTTACCTGGCTATCTGGGGAATTATGCAATGCAAAATCAACTGATGCTATCAAATCTGTTTCTTTTGTAATACCTTTAGTTATCTTATTACTTTTATTCTCTAAGTTTTCAAACCAGACAACTAATCCATGTTCTGGAAAACCAACTTTTTTAGCAAAAATATATGCTTCACCTAAAGTTGTTATAATTTGATGATTAAAGTTAGTATCTGTAGAAATTTCCTCACCAATAATTTCTAGATTATTGATTTTATCTAAAAAAACAACTATTTCTCTATTACAGTAAATATAAGGAACTAATGGATGGGGTGTAAAACTACCTTCGCTAGCGATAGCTAAATTTTCTCGTGTTAACTCTAAGGCTTTCTCTGCTTTTAATTTAGCTGTGGCAATTTGTGTTCCTGGACGTTTTACATCTCTAGTAAATGTGCCAAAAATATCAGTATTAAAATCCTGTGGGACTATAACTTTTATGCCTAACTCTTGTTCTAATAGTGGAGCAATTACCTTTTCTTTTTGGTGCATTGTCGCCAACACAGCCAGACGCTCATTAAATAATTGCTGATTATTCATTCTGCGCTAATCCTTATTACTTAAGTTTGTAGCTTTTCATAATTTTAAAACGGTTGTTTCTTCTGATTTTATCGCTAAAACCAGCTTGAGCTTCTTGAGAGCAAGCGCACTGGCAGCGATGCCTGGGGCGGGCTACGCCTACGCAAGAAGCTCAAGTTCATCAAACCTGAAACCCCCTAATTAGATATATACGATCTGCCGTAGACAATCGCCTGCCTCTATCTTGCAGAGGCAAACGTGCTATTTGCAGCATTCAAACGAACGCGAGTAGTGTCTCTTAGAGAGGATGCTCCCGCGATCGCCCCAGCCCATAGCCCCGCTTGCGAGAGCGATGCTTGCGGCGGGCTATTCGGTGTCGCATTTTCACCTCCGCCAACAAATAATAACAACCAAAACCTGTAGATGTACTAAGATGCTCTTGGGAGCTATTTCTCCTTCTCTTTTGCAGAATTATTGCCAAATTTCACCATGATGAATAACTGGTTTGACACAGCTCGATTGGGGATGTTTATTCATTGGGGACATAGTTCTCAAATGGGATGTGAGTTATCTTGGCCGTTAGTTGGGGGTGTATTCAGCCTACCTTTTTGCAAAGATATTCCAGTTGATAAATATCACTACACAGCTAATACTTTCAATCCACAGCAATACAATCCTAAAGAATGGGCAGATTTAGCAAAAAGTCTCGGAATGAAATATGCGATATTAACAACCAAGCATCATAATGGTTTTGCCTTATTCCATACCCAAGAATCAGACTTTTCAATTGCATCTGCACCTTACAAAAAAGATATTGTACGTGAATATGTCGAAGCGATGCGCTCTGTAGGATTGCGTATTGGTCTTTATTTTTCACTTAGTGACTGGCATCATCCTGACTATCCGGCTTGGAGAGAGGCAGATAAACCTTATCGCTTTGACCAACTCCCTCAACCTACAGCGCAACAGTGGGAGCGATATATCCAATTTATGTTCAATCAGATACGGGAATTATTGACCAACTATGGTCAAATTGACATCATTTGGTTTGATGGAAGTTGGGAACGCACTCCAGAGCAATGGCAGGCTCAAAAATTAGCAAAAATGATTCGTGATTTACAACCTAATATTCTCATTAACGATCGCCTACCCAATTGTGGAGACTTTGAAACTCCTGAGCAGTTTATTCCTCCTCACCCACCTGCTCATCCTTGGGAAACCTGTCTGACTATTAACGAGAGTTGGAGATACAATTCAGATGATTGCAACTTCAAATCGTCTCGTCAATTGATCCATACAATGTGCGAAATAGCTGGCATTGGAGGCAACCTCTTGCTTAATGTTAGTCCAATGGGTAATGGACAAATTCCTCCTGAGCAGTTAGAGCGTCTCAAAGATATAGCAGATTGGATGGAGAGTCACTGTGAAAGTATACTGGATACAACCCCAGGATTAGAACCCTGGCAATTTTATGGCCCCTCAACTCGTAAGGAAAATCGCATTTATCTACACCTATTAATGAAACCTTACGAGACAATATCAGTTAGGGGTATACCAATAAAACGAGTAAAATCAGTGTTTGTTCTTGCTGACGGTACAGCACTAACTTACACAAGTCGCTGTGCAATTATGGATTCTATCCTCAATTCTAATCCGTTAGGAGAATTAACAATTGATGTGCCAGAATCAGTAATTAATCCATACGTTACAGTGATTTGTATTGATATTGATTCTTGATTAATTAATTAATGTAAATTTAGCTTCTTGAGCGGGGGTATAGCTCATCTCTGATCATGCAGCCCTACCCAAACGGGTGTATATAGCGCTCCCAGTTCTCCTTATTAAATGGACTGCGCCATTTCAAAATTAAGCTCAATTCCAACTGTTGCTGTAATAGTTGAGATAAATTGAGTAGTTTATCTTGTCATTTGGTGTCAGAAACTTATCCGGTATGGACAAATTGCTTCCAGAACAGCTGGTCAAAAGCATTTATCAGGAACTACTGCCTAGATTACAAATTGAAAGTGTTAATCCCCGTAATCCCATTCAGGTCAGCTATCTTCCACAACCTTGGCAGTTGCTTGGCAAAGGAAATTACGCCGCAGTAGTTTTTCACCCCGATTACCCTGAGTGTGTAGTTAAAATTTATGCCCCAGGACGACTAGGCTTTGAAGAGGAAGTAGAAGTTTACCGTCGTCTAGGTTCTCATCCGGCATTTTCTGAGTGTTTGTACGCCAAAGATAACTTTCTAATTTTGAAACGGCTTTATGGAACAACTTTGTACGATTGTATGCACTTAGGTTTACCAATTCCTCAGCAGGTAATACGGGATATCGATAAAGCTTTGGACTATGCTAGAAGTCGCGGACTCCACCCTCATGATGTCCACGGTCGTAATGTGATGATGCATCAGGGTAGAGGGTTAGTTGTAGACATTTCAGATTTTCTGCATCCAGAAGCCTGTTCAAAATGGAATCACTTAAAAAAAGCTTATTATTGGTTATATCGTCCTGTGTTGCGCCCACTTCGATTGCGTGTGCCATACTCGGCCTTAAATATGCTCCGCAAAAGTTACCGTCTGGCAACTTCTTTCAAAATTTCCTGTTGTCAACTAGTCCTAAGATTAACTCGTTTTAAATATTTAAAACTTTAGGCTAATTTAGCCTTGTAACATCGATAAATTCTGAGTGCAATCTTCAGTAGCTATTGGGCCAGAGTGAAATCGCAATCGCTTGAGATTGAATTACCGATTTTCCCAAACTGACTGATAATTTTATTTCCAGCAATCATCACTGTAAAAGACTTTCTGTTGTCCGTTGGGTAAAATCTCGCGCACCATCCGTTTCTAACACGCCATCTGTCAACAGCAAATACAAAACAGACAGACCATTAGAGTTCTAGAAAATATAGTTAATTGGTAGGTAAATTGTATGGTTTACGCAGTGGTGGTTCTCCTCCACTCATAAGAGTAACTGAATCTTCAGCTTCCTCACCTACAGACCACCATCCGGCTATGATTGTTTTATCAGTCTGCGCCAATAGTTGCAGCTTGGGCAAAGTCTCCTTGATTTCTAAAGCACCGGCAGCAAAACATGACCAAAACCTAACTTCAGCTTCAGTATCATCTAACCCTTGGATAATTACACTCACTGCTGGCTGATATACATTTTCTGGTAATTCATGAGAGAGCTTATTGCCAATTCCTTCTAATGCTTGCGCTCTAACAAAAGGAGCCTCAGCAATGTTTGCTGCTACTTCGGTCAGCGTACTAATCACTTCCTGATTTCCTTGGTAATTCGACAGAAAAGAGATTGCATACACCACACTATTTCGCTGTATGGGATCAGAGCTAGTAGATAGAATAGACAACAAAGATTTTAGGTGCTTCTCAGTAGCGATGAGACTGAGGGAAGTTGCTGCAAGATCCATAATTCACAACGTTGACCAGACAAAGTATGAATAAGGGCATCAGCGTCTCGCTCATCACCGACTCTTCCGACTAACCAACAAGCTGTCTGTGCTTTCTCTTTCGTCAAGGGTATCAATCCAATTACCACTACGGGAAGCAAACCCTAGTCTTTCAAGTGTCTCGATCTCACCTACTGCTTCTGGAAATTGATTTTTGACTTCTTGAAGATTCATAGATTGGGGTAAAAATAGCGTCGCCCACACTAGGGGCTTATTGGCTGAAAGTATTACTATTCATCTTAATTTGTCAATGGCTGTAACCAATAAATTCAAGTATGCTGAATTTATCAGTGAAGAGTATTGCAACGTGATTGAAGCAGTTACCCTAGGAAAATAGGTAATTTAACCAAGATAAGGATATTGTGGCGGTTTGATTTTCAATAATTCTGTCCAGTATTTTATAGCATTATGTTTGGTGGTTTCTGTGTCACGCGATTTATGAACTTTGCATATCTCCATTATAAAATATGTAAGTTTAAGAGCAGTAAGTAAGTTCATCAACCCTACCGCTTGAAAATGTTGTAAAAATAAGTGAATAATAGTTTGTAATTTTTGTTGATGACGAAAATACATCCACCATTTCATTTGATGTATGGCAATGCTGTTTTGATAAACTAATGTAGTTTCTACTTGGGTTAATTTATCTTTAACTTGATGATAAAACTGTATTTCTTTGTCAAAATCATCTGCTTCTTGGGCTAAAACAGCATCATCAGATAATTGATAAGCCTGACTAATTAAATTACCTGCCGTTTCGGACTGCTGTTGAGTATAACCAAGTTTCATATACATAGTAGCTGCTGATGCCAATTCTGCAAACTCCTCAGCATCATGTAACCAATATATTTGTGCTTGTAATTCCCCTAGTGTGGCTGCTAAAGTCTCATTCATATTTAATCTAACTTTTCCTATAAGGCAATCTGGTAGTGATGCGTTCAGGGTTTCCTCTAAGAAAATGAAAAAGGCGATCGCTGAAAGGATAATGCGTTTTTTACTCTTTGAGATTAGCGGATGCTCCCCTTGTAGTAAGCTAAAGCTAATATTCCAAGGGTGATGCAACGGGAGCTTGATGATAACGAAGAAGACCATTCAGTATAGGGTTTGTGAACTGTGTTGAGGATTGAAAGCCGATGTGCGCCTAATTCCCCAGTGACCAGTGTATAGCGGTCATCTTGCTTCATTTTTATCCCCAAAATGTCATTTGGAGTAATTGTAAAGCAATCACTTCTAGCATCGTCAGGCGATCGCCTGATCACGGAAATAACTGTTGAAGTGCGCCGTTCTTAGAGGATGCATGGCGATCGCTCCCCCTCACAACCCTCAAACCCTGCTAAAATCCCTGTATCAAATATACCAACTACCATGTCTGGCAAAGGATTTGGTCAAGGTAAACCCAGAAAAATAGTACAAAAAGCATCCTGCAATTATTGCTAGTAGGGACTCGCAGCAGGTTCTCCCACACTGTTAGTCCAGATGTCGTCTGGCAGTGATCGATCGCGGTGACATACCCGATCAAGGTCAGGATACGTGATTGTGTCTACTGCCGCTCGGTTGCCGACTACTAGGCATCGCGTTGCTTTGGCACTGCGATTCTCAAGGAAGTGACCTACCGCCACTCCTGCTTCAAAAGTTGCAGCGTCGCCAGGACGTAATACAGTCTTTGTGTCTCCTTCAATGAGCGTGATCTCGCCTTCGAGGACATAGACCATTTCATCCTCAGCACTATGCCAATGCTTGATAGATGAACGAGAGCCAGGTTGCAGAACTTCGATGAACGCGCCAAACAGGGTAAGCCCTCCTGCTTCGCTGATCCAGAGGGTGCGATTTGGCTCGTGCGCGGCGTGAGAAGGGCTTTCCTCTACGAGGAAACGATCAGGAGTGATAACAGTCATACTGACACCTCTAGGAATTCTGGGGCATATATCTATTCCATTATGTCTAGTAGTCTGCCAAGGGAATTTTGCGTGGTGGCAAGCTCTTGGGCAGAGGTGCCATTCGGGCAGGGGGGAAAGAACTTGTACAAATCTCTCCTCTGCCGACCTCCACAAGCGCAATTTTGGGGAAAGCGAACTACTAGGCTACGAATCGAAGCAAAACTTCTCTATGTTTGTGCAGTCAGGTGGGAACCCTAACTGCTGGTGAAAGCGATCGCAGTGTTGATGTTTGACGCTAAACACTCGAAGTAGAAAACAGTAATCGTTACAGAAGCAAGAGGTGGGTAAACATTTGCGTAGCCCCTTGAAGTAAAGATTACGCTCCTGCTTCCTCAGACACCAATACTTTTCGGTTAAGGGGGAAAGGGAAAAGGGAAAAGGGAAAGGGAAAGGGTTTGAATTTCCCTTTCCCCATTGCCCTTTAACCTTTCCCCAGACCAAAAAAGAGATTATTGGGTTTAACCGAAAAGTATTGCCTCAGACACTAGCTTTGCTTGTAAAATTTGTTATATAAGATACAATTGCTTACTTATTCTAGATTTTAAGGAATTTTACTGAGATTTCAATTAGCTTTCTTTAAGAAGAGAAATAGTTTCGTAAATTTACGATGTTTTTGTCTGAAGATAACTGTCATTTTAGAGGAACAGATTTCGGGAAAGAGAGTTTATATATGAATTTACCTAAGCAAGACCATTTAAATCACAGCTTATTAAACCAGATACGTTATCAGGTTGAAATATTAGAAATTCATAATCCCAAATTAGCCAGGATATTATGTAAACTAATTCCATCTCACTGTCCTTTTGAAAGAACTGTATCAATTTTAGGGCGGACACTTTTTCACATTCCCCCATTATGTAAAATCAATCCTCTCTATGAACAAATAATTGGTCTTCGTTACAAGTGTTTGTTGTATTTAGTAGATGAATGCGGGGAAGACGCGACAAAGTATTGTTGAATGGTGATTTTATTTAGTAAAAAGAGAGAGGAGCTTGGTTTAAAATCTAGATAATGCTTTACTCCTGCAACTCAGTAAGCTTTTGTTGATATTCTTTGTACTCTCTGTCTTGATGCTGCAAGTATTTCTCAACTGTTACTTTAGCAGCGTTTGCATTATTGTATTCATCTCCACCTTGGCTTAACAATCTCTGTTTGGTTTGCTTTCGGAAGTCAGAAACAACTTTGCCATTAACTTTACGCGTCTTTGACCAATCTAGAATGGGTTTAGGATAGCTACTAATGTCAATGTATTTCCCCTGTTCAATTTCTGGTAAACTGTAGCCCTTTAGTTCCGGTATCCAGTGGTAAATAAAGTCTCCTTGAGGGTCTTTTTCAGCAATATTCTTTGACGGGTTATAGATGCGGAAAGTATCGCTAAGTGGATTAGTTACACCAGCTTGCATCTGCCATTGCCAATTATTAATTGCTAAATCTCCATCTACTAAATAGTTCATGTAGTGTTTAGCTCCGTGATGCCATGAAATCCCACAATTAATAGTTAGGAATGTCGCGCACATTGCCCGCATCCGAAAATTCATCCAACCCATTGTTTTGAGTTGTCGCATACTGGCATCAACCAATGGAAAGCCTGTCATTCCTTGTTGCCACGCCTGAAATAATTTTTGTTTTGCTCCTGATAACGCTGATGGGGTATATAGTTGGTCAAATTCTGGGTAACGGTTAGTGTAAGCAATTTCTGGATGGAAATAGAGCCGCCCAGTAAAACTATCATGCCAACGCAAACGGTCTCGAAATGTTTTGAGGGAAAATTCCGCTTTGGGTTGAGCTTTTAATTCTTCTGCTAAGGCTTTAGTACTTTGGTAAACAGTGCGAGTTGAAATAGTCCCAAAGGTTAGGTGTGGTGATAAATGAGATGTTGCTCCAAGCTGTGAGAGCATTGGGCGAGAAAGTTTCCAATGGTAGCCAGAGTATCTTTTCTTGAGAAATGAGTCTAGTTGAGCTTGTGCTTGTGTTTCACCCCCTGAAAAGTAAACTTTCCCTACTGCCCAAAAGCGATGGTATTTCTGTTTAAGTTCTTCAAATGTTAGCCGTGGTAGATTGAATGTGATTTGAGGCGTATTAATAGTTGCTGGTGTTTTATATTGAGATTGTCTTTGATAGGTGTAGTATTCGTTAAACCACTCGTCACGTTGCTCTGCTGATTGCAGAAAGTTGTTTAGTCCAATGTGGTAATCAAGGTTTAACTGTTTGTAGAAATCAACTACGGTTTTATCCCGGCTGATACCATATTCTACCTGTACATCACGGTTAAAGAAAAGTTTGGGTTTATATCCTGCAATGATTAACTGCCTAGTCAACTCTTGCACGATGTCTGTAGAATTACCTTCAAATAAGTACAGCCGATTACCTAACTTTTGCAGATTTGAATCGAGATTTTCCAATGACTCAAACAAGAAGCGGACTCTAGCAGCTCCGACATCAGCCCAGGTATAAAACCAAGGGTCAATAATGAAGAATGGCAGAACTCTTGCATCATTATCAGATGAAGAGGTAACAATTTCATTATCAGTTAAACGCAAATCTCGACGAAACCATAGAAGGTGCATAAAGGTGCATAGTTTAATTTACTACTACTATAATACATTTGTACCAACAGGTGATTTTGCTGGGCGTTGTTGAGTATTTATAGCAGATGTAAACTATTCTGACTGCGCTGACTTTACACAGTGCAGCGAACCGAACAAGTAAGTTCTAGTTATAAAACTGCAAGGATAGCGGATGTAGGGCAATACTTAAAAGTTAAAAGTTTACATGAGGGCACATCTGCCCTCATTTTTAAGATGGATATCAGGTAAGTGTGCGTTAGAATTGAATGAGTGGCAACTTGACTGACTTGAAGCTAGATTAAAGAGTCGAGGGTAAAAGTTGCTCACAGGGCAAAGTTTAATAATTGGGTCATTGATAAGTTTTTTATACAGCATTCGTGGTAAGCAATAAAAGTACTGTCAAAGAAACTGTATGCAAACGGTATAACCCAGAACTAGCGATGTACAAGATTAATATTTACAGGCTTTAAAAGTATGGCTAAGGTAACAATTTCAATTGGGTTAACTGATACAGAAGTCAAAGCTTTATCGGCAATGCAGATTTCCGAAAATGAGTCATTGAATCATACAGCGACAAGATTGCTCCAGGGAATCCTGGGTCAGACAAAAGCTGGACTGACGTTATCTAATGGTGATGAAATTAAGGAAATAGTTAAACAGGAAGTAAATGCTTTAGCTGTGTCTACAACTAATGGGGAAGAGATAAAACAGGTGATTAAGCAAGAGATGGCAGATGCGATCGCTCAGATAAAGGACTTAATAGAAAAGTGTGATGGTGGAATTGCCCTACCAAAGCAAGAGGCTATTTCTGTTGAGCAGCAAGTCTTACCAGATTATTCAGCAATACGCGAAAATATCCTTTCTAAATTGAAAACAGGTAAGCAGTCAGCAGCCAAGGCAATTGACGCTTTTATTGAGGAACTGGGTGCTGTCAAGGAGCAACAACAGCCAGCAACTGTGGAATTAGATGTAGCGAGTTAGGGTTTTTGTGCTGGCGACTATTAACCAGTCAACTTAATCACACCTTGGCTGACTAAATTTTCAAGCTGAGAATGATGCTGTGTTTGCTCCCGTAGCAACTTGAGTTGCTCGTAAGTGAGAATGTGTAATCCGGGACGGACAACATAACCTTGAATGGTAATGCTTTGTGGCTGCTTGCTATCGGTGCGGTTGTAGGAAATTGAAGGCATATTTACAATTACGTAAGTTAGAACTGATTAGTAGAAGAAAGTTTAATTCTTCATTCTCTTACAGCTTCACACAAGTTCCTCTTAAAAGGTGACAATAGGATGAATCAATGCCAAAGCATACAGAAAATTCCTAATAGAAGCGTCCATCTTATGCAGGTTCTGTAAAAAAGAGGAGCAAAGGATTAGGTGACGATAAATTTATACAACAAGGCTGTTATATTAATAGTCGGCATGGCTAACACTCTATAGATTTGTAATACATGGGAGTCAAACGTTATCGCAATTCCAAAACAACTGATAAACTCGCAAATCAAGTCACCCCAAGTTTTCTTGATTGACCATGAGAATAATAATCGTGGTTTGACCGATACCAATGAAGCATTACAGCTAGCCGAAAGCCTAGAGTTAGACCTAGTATTAGTGTCTGAAGGAAAAGAGGCTCCAGTTGCAAAGATTCTGAATTATGGCAAGCTTCAGTATCAAAAGAAAAAGCGTCAGGCACAAAGTGCTAGACCAGTAGTAAAAGAAGTTCGGTTTGGTTTGAATATAGGTGTGGCTGATTATAAGTTACGCATTGAACAAGCAGTCGGGTGGTTGAGTAAAGGTGATTCGGTGAAGTTTGCTGTTCGTTTACGAGGTCGAGAACATCAATATCGTGACCAAGCTGGAGAACTACTAGACCGGGTTGTAAGTGATCTCAACTCTGTAGGTAAAGTTCAATCACTTGATAAGCGTTCACTAATTGCTTTAATCATTCCTGCCTAAATTACTTTTTAAGAGATATCTTAACTCTAGAAGTGCGATCGCTCTATTCATCCTTGCGAAGCGTCGGCGTTAATTAAATTAAAGAGTTCAAGTGTTAGTTTCAATCACCAATGCTGTTTGGATCTTGTCAAATCGGGAGCAAAGGAGCGCATGAACTTTTTCTTTGTGAATATCTTTGGTGTTGCGCTCGGCTATACCCACATTTATTCTACGCGACAAAGGTGATGAAACAAGGGAGCTGTGCGGTTTGGTGATGGGGTTGGACTGTCTAATCAGCAGTAGCCGTGCATTGTTAATTTTCGTATGCTGCTAGAAATTATTCCTTTTCCCCTTTATGAATAAAAGGTAATAATGCTAGATTTCGATTACTTGCAATGATTCAGGGTGATTTATGAACAAAGGTGAACTAGTGGATGCTGTAGCAGCCAAGACCAACATCACAAAAAAGCAAGCTGATGAAATCATCAGTGCTTTTTTGTCAGTTGTTACTGAAGCTGTAGCCAATGGTGAAAAGGTAACGCTCATAGGGTTTGGGTCATTTGAGCGACGCGATCGCTCAGAGCGCGAGGGGCGTAATCCCAAAACCAATGAGCCAATGACAATTCCGGCGACCAAAGTGCCTGCATTCTCTGTTGGGAAACAGTTTAAAGAAAAAGTAGCGCCATAAAGCATAAGTAAGCCACCCTACCCAAAAGGCTGGCCCCACCGTTCCCAGTTCTCCTTATTAAATGGACTGCGCCACTTCAAAATAAGGTTCAACTCTAACTCTTGCTTTAAGCGTCGATCAACCGGAGCATCCCACCAAAATGCGGCGTTGACTGCTGTTTGTAACTCATAACGATAATGTAAATCCTGGTAGCTGGCGATGTAGTGTATACCCTGCCATCGCTTGTTACTGCGGCACGTTTCGCCCACGTACAACACAACAGAAGCCGCCGAGTCTATGATGAAATACAGACAAGTTGACCCAGGACTGTCAACTGGCATTCGATAAAACGACATTGGCACAAGCCGCAGCAAGAGTGGATCAATTTGGTCTGGGTCGCAGTGCTTAGGGGTAAGGTCAAATAACGCCGTCTGCTGTGGTGGTTTGTTCTCTTGAACCTTCTGCTGATATTCAAAAATCTGAGATTTCCACTTCAACAGCGCCTCAAGGCTCATTAACAGTGTCTCTGCTCTGCGTGCTGGTGTGAGGGTCACATCTGAGAATAGGTTTAGCTGATTTGGTTCCAATTGGGGTCTACGAGGAGCGTGCCGACTAGCTGATTATCCAAGAGAACTGACAATTAAGAGCATTTGCTTTTGGTTTCACCAGAATAAGGGAAATGGTAGAGTTAATATCTCTAATGAGATAAATGCTGCTACAACCATTACTGTAAAATGAAAAAAGGCTTCTATGAAAGAAACAATAAAACCTTTTAAAAAAATCGCCATATTTGATATGTTGTCAGAAGAAAATTCCGAAATAATTTATTCTGACAAATCACAAATTTCTGCTCAAGTTACTAAATGGGTAAACAGAGCTATCAGCAACGGTGCAGATTCGTGTTATATAAGATTATATGAGGCAAATAGAGAAAATATAGATATAATTATTGAGAATCTATCCTATAAAGAATTGCAAATCATTTTACCATTTTCTCTAAATTATAAATCTTCTTTAGTTAGTGCTTTTCATTTTAGAGAAAAAGACCAAATTAAAATGCCAGAGATAAAAAGCAATTGTACGCTGTTTGGAAAATCATGTCACTCATTAAAATCTATAAAAGAGGCAGAAGATGAAGGATTAGACTATGTATTTTTTTCACCTATTTTTGCGACCCCAACTCATCCAGAAGCAAAAGGTATTGGTCTAGATATGCTCACTAAAGCTTGCAAATCAACACAAATGAAAGTTTTTGCTCTTGGGGGAATTAACGAAAACAATTATCAAAAATGTCTTGATGCTGGTGCGTCTGGTGTTGCAGCAATTAGTATGTTTAAAAAATAAAATATTTTTCCTTGATGCCTTTTTCTTAGCGTTATTAACATTTGCATAGCCCCAGCAGAGATTACCCTTCCAGTGCTTGTTAGAGCGATACGTCTCACCCACATACAGCACAAGAGAAGCCGCCGAGTCAACGAATGTGGACAAGACCCCACATTCTCTGCAAATAAGAGGGGTCTCAAAAACACAATAATAGCGGCTACTGCTCTCTAAAGGGCGACAGTAGAACTAGAAAAGCTACGTTTGAGCAGGAATACAGCTAAGACGATGCCTAAAATAGCCAATACTGTAGTCGGATAGAAGAAGACAGTGTAACTACCGAATATGTCTCTAATTCTTCCAGCCAGCAAAGTTCCACCTAAAGCACCAGCACCATAAGCAGTGAAGACAATGCCATAGTTTTTGGCGTAGTCTGCTGATGAAAATAGGATTAAGGTAGTGGTAGGAGCGATCGCTAGCCATCCCCCAAAGGAAAAGTAAAATAGGGAAAATGCAACTAAATAGGTAGCTACCGCACCTTGACCTGCTTTCAGCATCATTAAAGAAGCAATTAATACCAATGTAAAAGACACAATTGCCCCCAACTTAGGACTAAAGCGGTCAGTAAACCAACCAAAAAACAAACGTCCCAAAGCATTAAATACGGCAAATAAGGAGACTGTATTAGCTGCTGTTGCCGCATCTAGTTTAATAATTTCTTGGGCTAATGGGCTGGAAATACCAATTGCTGCTAGTCCAGAGAAGGTGCCGATGGTGTAGCATAGCCATAAGCCGTAAAATCCTTGACTTTTTAACATTGCACCTTGATTGGGGTTAGATACGTCGCCTGAGTTTGTGGTAGTTGGATTCCATCCTGCGGGTTTCCAGTCTTGTGGCGGTGTCTTTAATACAGTGGCGATAGCTAAAATAATCGCTGTAAAAGCTACGCCTAAAATCACAAAAGTCTGCCGCACTCCATAACTATCAATTAGAGATTTGGCTAATGGTGCAGTAATTAACGGCGACAAACCAAAACCGATGACAGTTAAGCCGACAGCAACACCTTTTTTATCAGGAAACCATTTAGCAACAACCGCTAAAGGGACTCCATAAGCTATACCCACACCTACACCTGCAATCACACCGTAGGTAAAAGTCAGCAATTGTAAGTTCCCATTAATACTCGACAGGATATAACCTAGTCCCACAATCACACCACCAACTGCTGTCACCACACGAGAACCAAAGCGGTTGATGTAAAAACCAGTAATTGGCATCAATATCGCAAATAGCACTAGCAAAACCGTAAATGGCAATAAACTTTCTATGGCATTAATGCTCAGTAATTTTTCTAGAGGTTTTCTGAAAATACTCCAGGAATAGACAGTTCCCAGGCAGAGTAAAACGGTTGCACCAAGGGGAATAAGCAACCATCTGCCCTTTTCTGCTGGCATACCAAAAAGCTGCATATTTTGCATCTACTTTATTGTATTATTTTTCCCTTAGTATCTCACCTTTTTGCTTTTACACATGTATTAACCCTGTTTTGCCAAGCAGTGTGCTGGTAACGCAACTTTGACCAATCCAAGGTGCTTACATCACATCTGCCATTGGTTAGCAACCGGGAGATCGCATTTAAGTCCTCTCGCATCGTCCGCCGGGAACCTGACCCAGAGAAGTTTGAACTTATTCTTCAACCCTCAGCAAATTTGGTTTCTTAGAAGAGGGATATTTAAAGAGCATGAGAACCATACAGCAATCGCCCTTCCTCAAGCGTAATATCCCGTTAACAGATGCAGATTTAGCCTCTTTGGAAGAATTGCTGTTCAATGCCGAAGCCGTTGAAAGCCGAGAGAGGTTTGAGGAGGTCTACAGGAAAAACCTCAGCCTGAAGTTGTTCATTGGTCAGTTGGTTGGTTTGGATAGGAATGCAGCGACTGAATTTACCTTTATACCTAGCTTGTAAAATGTAGTCGATTATCAAATCAATTGTAAAAATGACAAAGTAAGGATGAAGAATTATGCTGGAGTCAGTTTTGATTGCCTAAGAAAAGCAAGTTTTAGTAGCTGGCAGGACTTACAGTTTCAACAATATGACTATGAAATCACCCATTTTATTTAAAACTTTAACATTACTTAGTTTTTTGCTGCCTATACCCTTTAGTATGATTGCTAATGTTCCGGTTATAGCAAATACACTTAATACGTCCACAAATACTGAACAACCAAAGCGGTTGAAACTAACTTTATCAGGACATACTGCACCTGTGCGTGCATTAACCCTTTCCGCTAGCGGTCAAGTTCTTGCTAGTGGTAGCGATGATAAAACAATTAAGCTTTGGAATGCTACTACAGGTGCATTACTTCACACTTTAACTGGACACGGTGAGGGCATTAAATCAATAGTATTTACTTCAGATGAGCAAACTTTAATTAGTACCAGTTTCGATAACACGATCAAATTTTGGAATACGCAAACAGGAAAGGAAATTCGCACGATTTCAGAGAAAACAGGGGTGAAAGCAATGTTGTTGACCCTAGACGGGCAAACTTTAATCAGTGGTAGCGGCGATAACACTATCAAATTTCGGAATCTCAAGACTAGAAAAATCGACCGGATACTCAAAGCAGAAACAACAGCACTTGCAATTAGTCCTGATGGTAAAACTCTCTTAAGCGGAGGTGAAAATGGGGGAAGAATTCGGGTTTGGAGTCTGGTAACAGGTAAACAAATAGGCAGCTTTACCCCACCACTGCCCAAAAAAGAAGACCTAATCAGCGGCTCAGAGCGTGCATCAGCCCCGATTACGCTTGCTGTTAGTAATGATGGGAAAATGCTCTTGTGTGGTGGATACGACGATAGTTTTCAATCTGGTGGAGTTAGAAGCACAGATGGTAAAGGTTTCAAAGCTTGGGACTTGAAAACAGGAAAGCTAGTTCATGATTTATCGTTGGGTACGAGTATCGATGCGTTAATTATAAGTCCCGATAGCAAGACATTTATTGCTGGTGGTTTAGGCAGAGAAATCATATTACGCGACATCAAAACAGGGAAATCAGTCATGGAGCTTACCGGACACGCAGGTGGAATTTATGGACTGGCAATAAGTAGTGATGGCAAAATTTTATATAGCGGTAGTGGTGACAAATCTGTTAAAGTTTGGCAGATAAAAGTGTAATTCGTTAGCTAAACGCTACAAATTACAAGATTACACAATAGAGTAGCAATGTAGATATAAATCTTGGGAAATGATGTATTAGCTTTCTGGTTTCTGTTCATTATAATTTGTTTATTAATGCTCTTGAAAAAAACTTTATTAGTCGTATTTCTCTTAACTCTATCAACCCCCAACGCCCTAGCATTTTCCGACACCGAAAGCTATTGGGCAAAACATTGTATCCAACAACTAAAAGAGCGTAAACTAATTACAGGCTACCCTGATGGTAGTTTTCGCCCAGAAACAACAGTGACACGCGCCCAAGCAGCAGTGTTAATGCTAAATGCTTTTCCTGATTCACCAGTGAAACGTACAGCTGCGTCTTTTAAAGATGTACCTGCTGATTATTGGGCAAATAAAGCAATTTCTACCGCTTACCAAAAAGGATTTTTTTCTGGTTATCCTGGTGGTATTTTCCAGCCAAACCAACCAATTCCTCGTGCCCAAATCATTGGTGTTGTAGCTGGAGGGAAAAATTACAGCCCTTTACCTAGCCCAATGCAGACATTACAACAATATTTTAACGATGCGGGGCAAATACCTAACTATGCCCAAAATGCGATCGCATCAGCCACGATTAATAGTATTGTTGTCAATTATCCCAATGTCAAACAGCTAAAACCACTACAAAGTGCGACTAGAGGGGAAGTTGCGGCTTTAATGTGTCGGGCGCTTAATATTTACACGGTTCCCCCACAATATATTGCTGGAGTCGAAGTAGACAGCCAAGAAATACGTCCTTTACCAGGAAAACTTGATATTATTCCCACCTTCAACAGTAATAGTCCTGAACTGGTGACAACTGAAGGAATTTTACTATCAACTTTTCCCCCAGATGGGAAACAAGTACATGAAGCACATTTAAATTATCTCTTTGAAGGCAGATTTGACATATTTGCTCATCATATCGTCAGGGCAGAAACACCAGCCCAAAGCCGCACTCTATACCAAGGGATAATTGTACATAATCCGGGAAATGAACCTGTGATAGTGCAAGTATTACAAGCAGCTAGTTACCTTACCAAAGAAGCACAATTTATTGCTTTAGCTGATATGGTTGAAAATCCCCAAGGTACAGTTTACTCTGGGCCAGGCGATCGCACAATGAATGATGTACTGCGGGGAGTTCGGCAAGAGATTTTTCCCCAAAAGCTGGTGATAGAACCAAAAGAAACTAAAATTCTAGCAAATTTACCAATTCCGGTACAGGCTCCTTCTTCTAACGGTCGCACTACGATGATACGCTTGGCAAGTAGTAATCCAGTTTATATCGCAAATTTAGTCAAAAATAGTAATATTTCACCGACTTTAGCCGAATGGCAAGAACTTTTGGATACAGGTAGTTTAGCAGGAAAGCGTGACCCCATTCCAACACCTCTTGACCCTCCCAAAGAACCAACGGTATTTAGTCGCGTCGCTGGTGTATCCCAAGGAACGCAATGGAAAACACAAATTACGGACAATCCCAATGTTTCCGAGTTAACAATACCCTCACCAGGAAAGGCGTTTTCTTATCCTTTGGGAACTGTACATTTAATTACTCTTAGCACTGGACAAATTCAAAGTGCAGCAATGTTAAAACGTTATCCTGATACGGCCTACTTTGCTCACAGTAACTATGGTGTTGAGTACAATCTAACTTTGCCTCTAAGAAATATTACGAATGAAACCCAGACTATAACTGTGTCAATACAGACTCCTGTGAAGGATGAAGGGGGAACAGATAGACTGCTATTTTTAAAACCAGGTGTAGAACAAATATTCTTTCGGGGAACGGTGCGGGTTCGTTACATCGATGATAATGGTGTGGAAAAGACGCGCTATGTGCATTTGGTACAGCGTCGGGGACAAAGGGGCGAACCATTGGTGACACTGAAGATATTGGCGAGTGAAAAGCGACAAGTACAGATAGACTTTTTGTATCCTCCAGATTCTACGCCACCACAGGTTTTGACGGTGAGAACAAAGAGGTGATTTAGGATTTAGGATCAAGTCTCGTGCTTTACGCAAAAAAAACGAATAGTCTTGAAGTTGGCATTACAAAGGATAAAGGTCAGTATCAGCTAGCTTATTACAGACGGCAACCGCGAATTTAAATAGATGCTTTGGAGAAAAAAACAAGTCTACTTGCATTACAGAGGTAAGTAATCTTACATTAATTGCTTACCTTTTATCAACTGACATTCAAACTAAAGCAGTTAAGGAAGATTCACTGTTAAAATACCACCAGTCCGCTAAATTAAACGAGAAATACAGCTTATGATTACTCAAATGATGGTTCAACCCTCATTCTGGGTAGATTCTGGAATCAAACTCAGTAAAGTTAGGGACATACATTTGTTTAAATTTACTGAAGAATTACAGTCTCGACTCGAAGAATTATCTGAGAAAAAGAAAGCTGGATTGCTAACCACAGAAGAAGATGCTGAATTGGCAGGCATATTGGAACTAGATAGAATTTTTACCTTGCTTAATGCCAAAATCATTTCTGAATCATGACAGTTAATGATGCAACCAAAAAATTAGTCAGACAAAGAGCAAAATTTCTTTGTGAATACTGTCATTCTTCAGAAGAAGCAAGTGCTGCTCTATTTTCTATTGACCATATTGTACCCCAATCTCTTAAGGGTTCGGATGACCCTGATAACCTGGCGTTAGCTTGTCAGCGTTGTAACGGATATCGCTATAATTTCACCACTGGAATTGATCCAGATACAGGACAGATGCTACCTCTATTTAATCCACGCCAGCAGAAGTGGTCAGACCACTTTATTTGGTCAGGAGATGGTCTAAAAATTATTGGCATTAGTTCTGTAGGACGAGCTACAAGTAATCGTTTAGACCTTAATGATGAACGTCATAATGAAGGGTCTATTGTCAAAGCTCGTCGTCTTTGGCTCAAAGGTGGTTGGCATCCACCTGATGAAGACCCGCGACAAGTAAAAGAGTTTTGATTTGCAATTTCCTTAACTGTATGAGTAAAGGCAAAGTTTTTAGGCTTAGAGAAACTGATATTCGATGAAAAATGCGAGCGCACGCTCGGTGTTCTTAGGGGCTAGACCATTACTTAAATGTTGATTAACCAATAACTTTAAGTCGATGTTCTATGTCGGCGTAGCAGAAAACCTACTCCAATCAAGCCGATGCTAAATATCGCCGTGGTATTTCTCGGTTCTGGAACTGTTTGAAACGTTTGAAAAGAACCTGAGATTAGAGGTAGACCTCTTACAGGAGCAGTTGGATCTGGGTTGAGTGTAAGATTTTCGGACAAGAGAAGTGTGCCAATCGCACCGTCGAATTTACCCGATCCACCAGTAATACTTATAGTATTAGAAACCGTGCCCACAAAATTTTGAAAGTCAAGGGTAGCAGTACCTCTGGTGGTTCCGAATAGCTTATCTGCTCCTTGACCAAAAATTGTAATGTTACCAAGTGGTAAGTCGTTTAACCCAAACGTTGCTGGATCTGGCTCAATTGTAATCACACCTGTATTATTATCGAGATTGCCATAGCTGATATTTACAAGTCTAGTTAGACCGTATGGCGCATTAGCACTTTCACCTATATTGGTTATTTTTAAAATGTTTCCTGCGATCGGTTCAAGAGTAGTTTCTGAATTGTAGATAGCTGAAAATGGATATTGTATCTGCGCCACTACTTTTTTTGTACCTAGTCCAAAACTTAAAAGCGCCGCAGCTACCGGAGTGAACCATACAGCCCGTAATCTAAGCATAACTAATTTGATTTTGATATTAGGTAGTGTTTACTTTCATTAAAGACAAGCTACCGTAAATTTCTCAAAAAATAAACCATCTAATTAACTGTTACTTAGATGATGTTATAACTGAGCGGTTCAGAAACCACTCAAAATAGCTAATCTCTGGAATTACACCCATTCTCACTGGTAAAACGGAAACTCCTAGTCCACGCGATACGTACAGGGCAATCGCACCATCTCGATACCAACCACTGACATAACGTCCGCTACCAGGCGGGCGTAAAGGAGCAAAGCCAAAGAATGATAATTGTCCACCATGAGTATGCCCTGATAACATATATTGTGGTTTGTATTGTCTTATCTTTGCTAACTCATCACTTGAAAAAGAGTCTCGATATGCTGGTGAGTGGGCCAGTAATAAATGGTTTTGTTGAGGACTAAGACCTTGAAGTGATTTGATTAAATCGGGTTTACTGACTAAATCATCCAATCCCGTGATTAATATAGAATGTTCGCCATATTTATGTAAAATACTTTGATTAACTAATAAGCTGCAATTATAAGTGGCATAGATTTTTGTCAAACGTTTTAAATCGACACCTGCCCAGTATTCCCAATTACCCATAATTGCATACTTAGCTGTTTGCTTATCAAGAAGCGACAAAAAGCGATCAAATCCATCAAGCTGTTCAACTTGATCAATTGAATCTCCAGTAAATAGTACAATGTTTGGGTTAAGTTTATTAACTTGTTCAGCGATACGTTGTGCCCGATTATTAAATTGTTTGAGATGGAGATCGCTGATTTGGACAATCTTAAAACTATTCTTGTTAGAAGTGATTTGTTGATTTAGTTGATGACGTGTAACAACGAAACGATTCGGCTCAATGATCAAAGCATATAGAACCAGTAAACAAAAGCTAACACTGATAGTGAGTAGAATAAATAGGCACTTTCTTCTCTTCTTTTTTGCCAGCATTAGTTTAAGTTTTCTAAAATTATCTGAAAATAATACAGGATATAGTTGCACATCCCCTAGTGGTAGAGCAAACTTCCGTGTAGCTGCGGATTCAAAAACTACACATCGCTCTAAAAGCGAAACTCAGTTCATTGCCTAAGACCAATCAATTTTCTCTCTTACTGCCGAAAGTCCTTCTAATGTGGGCTATTGCAGTGGTGTGTTGGGGGAAATCTAGTGTGAAGATTGGGTTTAGGAGCTTTTGTGTTAGAAACGCTACTGCTGAGGGAAAACTGAAAACAAGACCCTGTTTTAAAGACTTTGATTGTAATTCATCAGCCGAACGCTACAAATTACACAACAGAATTGGCAACGCATACATGAGTTCAATTCATAGTATTTGTGTACTATTTATTGACAAATAAGTACTTGTTGCTAAAATCTTTGAACAAAGTCAGGGTAAGTTGAGTTAGCAATTTTTTAGAAATGAAATTGCGAAAAAGCAATCTAATCAGGGATTCTCATGCAAAATTTATCAAATATTGACTTATTTTATGCTTATTTAGACTTAGAAATTAATAGTGAAAATAATATATACCGCATCGGATTGGTATCTCTAAATTTAATAAAAGATTTTTATCAAGAGAATCTAAATCAAGCTTACGAAGAGATGAGGAAGCTAAAAAATAGTAATTTAGCAGTATGCGGTCACAACTTCCGCCGCTTTGATTACCCTTATTTGATTGAGCAAGAACCTCAATTATCTTCTTGGCATATAATTGACACTTTAGAACTATCAATACTCGCTTTCCCCCTACAGCATTCGCATAAGCTAAATAAAGATTATAAGCAAAGTGAATATTCAAGTAATAATCCTCTAGAAGACGCACAGGCAACTCGATTATTACTTGGTCAACAATTAGAAGCACTGTTTAAAAAGCCTGATGAAGTACAACAGGTATATATTTGGCTCCTGACTTGTGGTTGCGATGGTGCAGACCTTGCATATCAACAATTTTTCAGCGATCACCTTGGTTTGAAGATTGAACAACCCGCCATAGAAATGCTGCCAGAAACAATGCTAAAAGGAATAAATCAATCCTATTTGCAGCAGGTATGGTCTAGTCCACAAACTTATGATTTTGATACCAGATTATGCGTGGCGGGATTACTGGCTTGGAACTATGAGTGCAATGCCAATGAATCGAAGCAGGTTTTTTGTGATTGGCTCAGACATTTAAATGGTTTTCAAGCTGTACTTGAAAATTTGCGTCCTTTAAGTACAGATGAATTCGCTATTAGCTCTTACTTGGAATATTTTGAAATTCCCAGTTTTCGACCTTTGCAAGAAGAAGCTGTTCAAGCAATCATTAATAATGAGCGTCCGCTTGTTCTCATGCCTACTGGTGGTGGTAAATCTTTATGCTATCAATTACCAGCTTTCATGTTCCACGAAAGGCACAAAGCGCTGACTGTCGTGATTTCGCCACTCCAAGCATTAATGGCGGATCAGGTAGCAGATTTAGAACAAGCTGGGTTTTTCTTCGCCACTTTTATCAACGGTAATCTCTCAGCAGCAGAACGTCATCAGCGATTATCAGAACTGCGTTCCGGTTCTAAAGGTTTGCTGTACATCAGTCCTGAGCAACTGCGCTCAATGAGTATTCGAGCATTGTTAGAACAGCGTCCTCCGGTTCTTTGGGTGATTGATGAGGCTCATTGTGTTAGCCAATGGGGCCACGATTTTCGACCAGATTACCGTTACATTCCTAAATTTATTCATGAATTATATCAAGAGCCGCAGCTTGCAATGCCTTTGTTAGCTTTAATGACAGCAACAGCAACAGTTGCTGTTATTGAAGATATTAAAGAGCTATTTGCCCAACACGAACTAAATATAAATCGTACAATTGATGGGGCAACAACAAGAGATAATCTAACTTTTAATGTGATTCCAGTAGCAGGGAATAAAGAGCAAGTTTTGTTGAATCAAGTAAAAGAAGCTCTTAAACTAGGTGGTAGTACACTGATTTACACTACTACACGCAAAAATGCCCAAAAGTTAGCAGAAATTCTTAAACAAAGTCACATTGAAGCTAAATATTATCATGGGAAACTTGCAAAAGAACAAAAACAACAAGTTTTGCAAGAATTCAAATCAGGCAAATTGAATGTAGTTACTGCAACTTGTGCCTTTGGTATGGGCATCAACCGTAAAGATGTACGCTCTGTCATTCACCATTGCATGAGCGCCAATTTAGAAGGTTACATCCAAGAGGCTGGACGGGCAGGACGTGATGGAGAGCCAGCAGTTTGTACTTTACTCTTTGATCTAAAAGATGCTGATACAGTTTTTCGTTTGCAAAGTTTGAACCAACTGAGCGAACAAGATTTAAAAAATGTCTTGATATCGACCAGACATATCCGCAATCTCACTTTTGGCAGTGCTAGAGATGATTGGTTTTGGGTGACAACCAATGAAATTTTTCAATTGGGCGACTTTGATGAAGAATTTGGTGAAGAACCAGAGCAGCAAAATACTAAAATAAAAGCAGGATTGCATTACTTAGAAAAATTTGGTTTATTAGAACGAGCCGAGAACTTTTCAAGCTTTATCGAATTTGAACTAAGCCATAATACTTTTACTAAGTCTATAGAGCAGTTTGAGGAATACAGCCGGATGAAGGATTTATCCCGATTTGAAGCAGACAACTTTGAGCGGCTGATTCAAGCAATGCACATTGCAAAAGCTTATTGTAATAGCAATGATCAACCGTTTCCTCTCGACCGCCTCAGTGATGAAGCTGGAATTAGCTTACATGACCTGACTGCCAGAATCCGTGAACTGCAAAAGGCTGAAGTCTGCTCTTTTGAAATACCAATTACACTTGTGATCACTAAGGGTGTAAGAGGAGATGCCCGTAATAATCATGAACGCATTCGCCAGTTAGAAGACCAATTACTCCAAGTGCTTAATGAGTTGTTTGGGAATGAAAATGAAATACAAATAAATCTGCGTGGACTTGCTTCTCGACTTGACCCAGACAATAGTAAAAAAATCAGAGCATCCAACATCATAGATATTTTGGAAGGTTGGGTTGCTCAAAAATGGCTAAAGTTAAGTAGAATTTCTAGTGATGTGGTTCGCTTAGGAGAAATGGGAGTTGCAGAGCATTTACCTGGGCATAAAATTCTCACAACTACAGTATTGGAAGTTTTGTATCAAGCATTGGGAGATACAACAGGGGCGAGATTACCTCTGAAGTACGAATTAGGTAAACTTGCTAAAGAAGTTACCCAAAAAATTCAACTTGACTGGAATAATGAAGAGTTAGAAGTTATTCTTTTGTGGCTGCACCAGAGAAAAGTTATTCGGTTAAGTGATGGGTTGAATTTATTTCAACAGTCTCTGAAAATTCGTGTAATAAAAAATGCAAGTGTTTCCAGCGTAAAACGCCGTTACCCTGAAGTTGAAGCTCACTATGATGAACAAACTCGTCGCACCCATTACATGGTGAAGTATGGTCAGTTAAAGTTAAATGAACAACGTCAGCAATTCGTTAGTGATTACTTTGGCACAAATCAAGAAGAATTCGTTTCAAAGTACCAATTTTTGGCACGAGAGATTACCAGACCGATTCTTCCAGAAGATTACAACCGTATTTTAGAACCGCTCAACCCTGCTCAAAAAGAAATTGTTCTAGCTTCAGACCCAGCGATGGCAGTAATTGCAGGCCCTGGTTCTGGTAAAACAAGAACTATTGTTCACCGGATTGCTTATCTTGTAAAGGTTAAGCGAGTTGAGCCGAAGCGTATTCTTGTTTTAGCTTACAACCGTAATGCAGTTAGAGAATTACGGTTGCGGTTGCGTAATTTGATTGGCGAACAAGCATCACGAATTCGGGTTTTTACTTTCCACGGTTTAGCCTTATCACTTTTGGGACGGACGGTAGGTGAATACAGAGGAACTCGGACAATAAATTTTGATCGGCTTTTGGATGAAGCTTGCGAATTAATTGAAAAAGGCGAAGAATTTGAAGATGCAGATGAAGATACTCAGGCACGACGAATTCAATTATTAGGAAAATTAGAATATATCTTTGTTGATGAATACCAAGATGTCACTGAGAAAGAATATCGTTTAATTAAGTCAATTTCTGGCTTAAATCAATCTGAGGATGAAACACAGTCAGTACAAATTAATCTCTGTATTATTGGAGATGATGACCAAAATGTTTTTAAGTTTAAAGGTGCTGATACTAGATATATCCTTCAATTCCAAGAAGAGTATAAAGCAAGACGATTATTACTTAACGAAAATTACCGCTCTACAGAAAATATTATTGAAACTGCTAATTGTCTTATCCAAAATAACTTAATACGCTGTAAACAGGCTCCAGAAGAGCAAGTTCGTATTAACTCTGAACGCCAAGGATTAAGAGGAGAGGCAGTCTCCGCTTTAAAGTTCAATAATTTATCACGACAAGCAGGATGGATTAAAGACAAAATTCAATCTTGGGTCAACGTAGGTATTGCTCCTCATGAAATTTCTATTTTAGCTATTCGTTGGGATGATTTGAATCCTATCCGCTTGCTTCTAGAAAAAGAAAATATATCTACTTATGCACTAAAAAATAATACTATTTCATTAATAAAAAACCGTTGTACTCGTCTACTAGTTAATGCTTTACAGAAAGACTATAGTCTAGTTTTAAGCCCTGAAGAATTAGTTCAGAAAAGATTTGAGGCGTTTTTTGAACGTACTGGTCGTAGCTTAAAAGAACCTAATGTTAAATTTTTAATAAATATTGCTAGAGATTTAGATAAAGAACGAGGCTATGGGTCTGAAGATATTGTACTACCTATTAGTGTTGATGAAATATTGACTGCTATATTTGAGTTTAATGAAAATGGTGAATCCTTCCTAGAGGATAACTCAGTTTTAGTCACTAGCTGTCATGGTTCAAAAGGTCTGGAGTTCCGTAAAGTCATACTTTTAGGTGATGGATTTAAAACTAATTGTAATGAGATGGAATCAGAACGACGACTCTTTTATGTTGCTATGACTCGCGCCAAAGAAGAATTAATTGTTTGTTCTACTCAGCAGAATTTATTTGTACAGCAAGCTGGTTTAACTTCAAAAACCACTGCTTATACTGAAACTCAACTTCCTCGGTTGATGCGTTACTTTGATTTAACTCCCAGTGATGTACATCTGGGCTATGAATTGACTAAAAGAAGGCAGAACATCATTAAAAGTTTGCATGAAAGTACTCCTATCGAATTAAGGATAAATTCTTTCGGTAATGGTTGGAGTATTTTTACACGGCAGAATCAGGAAATTGGTTGTTTATCACGGGATGGAACGCAATCTCTTATAAATAAAGGTATTTTCCCTGGACAGTTTCAATTTCAGCCTGGTGAAGTAACAGTCCGATATCTATATGACCATACTAAGAGGGATGATATAACAGGGGAAATTTTGGAGAATTGGTTTGTTGTGATTCCACAAATTCGAGTATGTAGAAATGCCGAAAATTAAATTTATGGTGATCGCTGCTACCATCCGCGCCCATTGCTTTCCAGATTCGGTTGGACGATATCGGATTTGATGAACCCAACTACGGGAGCTATGCGGTTTCGTCAGATCCAGTAAAAAACAAGCGATCACTAAATCATTTTCCCAGTAGTATAAATTTATTTATACTTTTTAAGCAGTATTAACA
>NZ_JACJSH010000072.1:0-29135 GCF_014698055.1 Nostoc sp. FACHB-133 | reverse complement strand
TGTTAATACTGCTTAAAAAGTATAAATAAATTTATACTACTGGGAAAATGATTTAGTGATCGCTTGTTTTTTACTGGATCTGACGAAACCGCATAGCTCCCAGCTCATGTAGTCTTCTTTGTTCAGTTAACTCACTTTCCCTCTGTGCGTTTTCTTGTCTTGCTTGAGCTAATTCAAGTTCCTGTCGTGCTATCTCTTCACCAACCCATTTTTTATAAAGAATAAATTCTAAAATACTCCAGATAAGCAAAGTCGCCCCGAAACAAGCCATTAGACTTGTTGCGTAAGTTTGAATCCTACTACTTCCAGAAAAAGGATTAGTTACCAATGTTGCAATATCCTCTTGAAACGTTGGTCTTACACCCCTAACATAGTAAACCCTACCGATAACACGGCCTTGATTAGTGACATTTATAGCACTGCGTTCAGTCGCATGAGAATTACTATAAGTCCACTGTGCAAATACAGGTGGTGGATCAAGCAATACATCGTAGGGATGTTTTGTTAACTCCTGTGGATTTAGAGCCGCTTTCCAAGATGAGGATTTTCCAGAATCTTTACCTGAATACGAAATTATATTTTGTCCACTAGAGTCTGTAACAATTAATCCAAATAAACTATAATTACTATCTAAAGTACGTTGTACTTCTTCTGGTTTATTTTTAATAATTGCATAAGAAAGTTTCGTTGGTAGAGTATGAGATAAAATGTTAAAGTCAACAGTCTGAACGCGAAATATTGTTTGATTCCAATAGTTGTTATAACGGTCAAAAGTGACTGCTCCACCAACCCCAAAACTAATTATTCCTGTTGTTGCTAGTCTAGCTAAAACTTTTAGTATTGCTCCTCTATTAGATGTTTTAATTGCTTGGTTATCTCTGCTATTGAACATTTGATGCTCCTGAAACTTATATTTTGCGATCGCTATACTATTAGTTGATATCAGGACAAAAAATACTCTGAATAATACTGAATATGTGACACTAATTACAGTGTATGATCGCTTCTACTGACATATTTCCTCGCTTGATTGGGAGGAATTGCGATTTTTTTCAGTGGAGCTTCAATTTATATTCCCTATCCTGGAGTTCGTATATATATACTTGATAAACTAAGCTTGAATTTGGGTTTGAGGCTGTCTTGTTTGTGTATTACTGGGTGCATTTAGTTTGCGGGATAATGCCAACACATTCATAGCAAACTGCTGATAGAGTTCTGGGGACTTATTCATGAAAACAACTATTGCATTGCGATGACTGTAAATTGCTAAATATCGACGTTTATTAGTTATCGCATAAACAATTAGAGCTACTCCTGCAACAAGTAAAATTAAACCTAGTGTAGAAGAGTTACTGAATGCACCCAAAGCTGAAAAAGCTAGGAATCCTCCAAAACCCAATAATGCATAAATAGGGGCTTCTAATGTTTCTACTGAATCAATATTTTGAATGCGTATCCAAGTCTCTCTCTTTTCTAAACCCGTTTTTGTTGTTCCAACAAGAGTATCACCTGTAAATTTGACAAGAATTGTTCCTTTTGCTGGAACTAACACGTTTCCCCAAACTTGGGCGGGAGCGCCTGTAATTTCCGTGACTTGCTGATTAGTTCTCATGTTTGTATTACCGTTCATTAGATGCCTCACCTGATGTTTAGAATTGCAATCAACAGTTGGATATAAAAACTAGAACAAGTGGGCTAGTAGAGCTATACTTACCGCTCACACAGAAACTGAGTAAATAACTAATTTGGCAAATATTTAGTTAACAAATCCTCACCCTGAGCGCCCATCTCATCAAGCTTCTGTTCAATAAGCTTCTTCGCCATCGGCGACGGTTTAGAGCGTCCATTCTCCCAGCGATTAATCGTGGTATATGTCACGCCGAGAGTGGCTGCAAACTGTTCTTGCGTTAACCCAGCCAAAAGTCGCAAATCACGAATGATATGCCCTACCTGTGGCTGTTTGAAAGCCAAGGGTTTTTTGATAGTCATTGAGCAAGCTTGAACCGCTACCTTAAGTAGCTAATGCTATATTATTTGTTGCATTTTAGTCATACGGAATCGCAATAAACCTCAGTGTATATCCGTAATAATGAAAATCATGTAAAATTATTTACTATGATCAGGAATATTTTTTAAGTGGTTCTGAACCTAAATTCTTGGAGGTAAATGACTCATTTCATTCATAGGGTAATAGATGCGATCGCACCCATAAACTCGTTAATGTACAACTCTGTTTATTGAAATATATGAGTATTGTCTAGGGTGATTTATTTTTATCATACAAATTTAACCCTAACCTAACTAAATGCAATCTATACTTTAGCTGTATTTTCTAACAAAGAATTTTATGCTGAAGTTACATTCTTTCGCTAAGTTTTCTTTATTGACAGCATTATCAACAATCTTGGTTTGGCAGTACCCAGCTTTTGCTTGGAATAAGCCTGGACACATGGTTTCAGGAGCGATCGCTTACAGGGAACTCTCGCAGAATCATCAAGAAGTAATTGAGAAAATGGTTGCCATTTTGAAGGAACACCCTGAATACTCTAAATTTGAGCAGCAGTGGAATTCCCTAAAACAATCTAATATTTCTGCTGAAAATAAAAATTTGTACTTATTTATGTGGGCAGCAAAATGGCCAGATGAAGCTCGAAATAACCAAGCATTTAATCACCCAACTTGGCACTATATCAATTTTCCTTATCAACCTGGTAGTTCTTCAAACTCTATTCCTCGTGAAATTCCAGGTGAAGAAAATATTATATTTGCTTTTCAAAAAAATCTTGATATTATTCAAAGTAATGCCACCAACAACGAAAAAGCAGTTGCAATATGCTGGTTATTCCATTTAGTAGGAGATGTGCATCAGCCATTGCATACTACCAAATTAATTACTAACGAGTATAAGGAACCAGAAGGTGATAGAGGTGGTACACGTTTTTATATTAGAGTTAATCCAGATGGTCAAACAATCAGTTTGCATAAATTCTGGGATGACCTCATACTAGGCTCAGAAAACTTTCAAACTGTTCGCAACACCGCAACTAAGATAAGAGCCTCCTATCAACGCAGTAAATTGCCAGAGTTAAGAGAAACTCAATTTAATAATTGGGCAAAATTGGAGAGTTTTAATATCGCTAAACAAAAAGCATATCTTAATGGCAAGCTTTCTGGCAGTAGTGATAAAAACGATGGAAAGCCATTACCGCCAAATTATGCTGCTACCGCCAAACCAATAGCAGAACGCCGCATGAGCTTGGCAGGCTACCGTCTAGCTGATGTGCTTACTAAACTGTTTGGTAGGTGACAAAAAATACATAATCTCTTTTGATATCCACTTACATGATGTGGGTGGTTTTTGATTTTACTAGAGCGATTACCCCAGTTTGAGAGCGATCTCTACGACGGGCTGTCCGGTGTCGCTTCTTCCTCCATCCCCAGATTTGCCTTCTCAGCACCCTATCACCAGTAACCATTTTCTGTGATCCACCAAGGAAAAAGCTCAAAATCGCGGATGCCGTCTGTGATACGTTAGCTTAGGCTGACTTCTATCGTTTGTAATGCCAGCTTCAAGATGATTCGTTTTTTGCGTAAAGTACGAAACTTGAGGTGAATAGTATTATCAAACGGTATTTACTTAAGATGAAGAAATTGTTGACCGTACAGCAGCATTCAAGACTGGGCAAGGAAGTTCTACGAGATTGTAATCTTGCATCCATAACAGACCAACAAGTTGAGGAATTGAAGCAATCTCTCTGGGAACATGGGGTTATTGTTGTCAGAAAGCAAAAACTGACGGCATCCCAATTGAAAGACTTTGCCATCCAGACGTTTGGTGACTCAACCCTCGGTCGTCGCCCCAAGCCTCTAGATCCCGCGCTCCAGACTTACAGAGTCCTGGAGTCTCCATTTTAGGTAATCCCAAGGGGCTTTCTGATGAGGTGGTCGGCAAAGTTGCTTGGCAATGGCATCACGATAAAGACCATCTCCCTAAAACACAGGGACTGGATATGAATGCCCTCTATGTCGTGATGCTTTATGGGGTGTCCATCCCGGACGAAGGAACGGATGGACACCCCCACACCACTCTCTTTCTCGACATGGTGGAAGCCTACCACAATCTCGCTCCCCAACATCAGCAGCAATTAAAACTACTGTCGATGTATCACCTGTCACCTATCTCCCCACAGCCAGGGATAGAGATTCCTCGGAAATTACATCCAATTGTCTCAACTCACAAAGTAACTGGGCGCTATTGTTTATATTTGGGTTCTGACACTTCGATTCTCAAAGGTCTAGAAAACGAACCAGAAGCTGCTAAACAGTATTGGCAGGAATTGTTTCGGGAGATTCTGGACTGTACACCAGTTTATGCCCATATTTGGCAACCTGGAGATATTGTGTTTTGGGATAACTCCCAAGTTATGCATACAGGTATGCCCTACAATCCAAACAAATATAAGCGGATTGCTCTCCGTGTTGGTGTTATGGCCAATAGCTGAAGTTGGAGACAATTGCGGGGTTTGGCGGGGTCAACAAAAGAATGACTAGCCCTCAATTAGTTCCGGTGTTGTCTCCTCTCGCGGGATAATTAGTTTATGCTATCAAGTCCAAATTCTACCAAGTAGAATCCCTTGAATCCCACAATTAATCACTTACAGCATTGTTGACAGATGGCGTGTTAGAAACGGATGGTGCGCGAGATTTTACCCAACGGACAACAGAAAGTCTTTTACAGTGATGATTGCTGGAAATAGAATTATCACTCTGTTGGAAAAATCGGTAATTCAATCTCAAGCGATCGCAATCGCACTTTGGCCCAATAGCTGCTGAAGATTGCACTCAGAAATTATCGGGGTAAGTTCATGAACAACCAACCGAATCACAAAAACTTTAGTCTACAAGAAACGCCATGTCCTATCTGCGGTTCACAAAATTTTGTTTGGGGTCGTACCGTTGGAGAATCAGTAAGCCAGTGGGTGTATTTCCGTGCTGATGGGGCTGGGTGGGGGGAAGGCGAAAAGCTGCGGTCACGGAAATGTAGAGATTGTAACAATGTTCAGTTATTTACGTATGATTAGCTGTCAAGACAAACGAAACTAGCCTTGAAGCTAAAACCAGCACTCCAGTTAAAATTTGTCGCAGATTTCAAGCAGGCGCAGATCCACCAAGAGCATTTTTGCAAGCATCAGCAGTTTCTATGCCAAAACCACCAGCTTGAGCATGACGGAGTAGTGATTGTACTATCGGCATCGCAATACTCATGCCAAATAAGTTTTCTCCTTGCCCTCTTTTATCAAAGCTTTCAGATTTGAGGATGTACTTTATAGCTGTCGGAAGTGCTGTATGCACGGACGTACCCATCCCCTTTCCACAGGCGTTGAACCCTTGTAAATTGGCTAAAGTATTGAACTTTAGTATGAATTTAGATTCCAACCTTAGTTGGAGCTAACCTTACATTGATATATGGACTGATTCATCAATCATTGTATTGTACAAAAGTTTCAACTTTGAGTGGACGACAAGTTAGAGTTAATTGCATATATTTAATTCAGGCAAATATTGAGAGCAATTTAGTTACAATATTTCAGCTTACTTGACACAAAGAGAGTAAGAAGAGGGTTGTATGCTCAACGCTGATGCTGAACATAAAGTATCAGTGAGCCTTGACCGTGACCTGATATTTTCCAATTCCTGTCTGATATATCTAAAAAAGTGTACATTGCTCGCATCAATGTTCGCGTTTTGGCAACAGCATGATCGGCTTTACGTCATGTCAGATCAATTGTGTTATTGATTCTTATTCATGGTCTTCTGGTAACAGCATAATTTCTCAGTATTTGAAACAGCTTAGATCATCTACGAATTGAGTCAGTAATCTCAATCAATATTTCGTTGAGGATAATTTTATGACACGTATGCCATTACTATTTGGAGATGATTTTGAGTATTCCGAAGTTCCAACTCAGAGTAACTTTTTTGGAAATTCTCCTATTAATCATGCACTCACTGCTGTCGCCCAAGAGGTCGCTAGATTGCTTCAACACGCAAATCCTGTTCAAGCTGATGGCAGCAACCATGCTGAAACAATTGCAATTCGAGCCATAGAACCGGAATACAGCCAAATCCTTACTATTGAAATGTTGACTGAGCGAGAGTTAGAGATATTGCAACTGATTGTTGACGGGTACAGCAATGATGGAATTGCCCAAAATTTGTACATCAGTACAGGTACGGCGAAAACCCATGTTCGCAATATTTTGAAGAAATTCTGTGCGAGCGATGCCGAAGGCAAGGCTTCTCTACGAGAGGCTACGCCAACGCCAACGCACTCAGGTAGCAATCCGGGCGCTGCGTGCGATCAGGTCTTGTCCACTTAAAAGATAATGCTGTTTAATTCTCACTCATAAGGAGTCAAATCTATGTCATACAAACACGAAACTGTGAAAGTTTTTCCATCCCATGTTGAAGCAGAAGCCGCCGTATTAGAACTGCAAAAAGCGGGCTTCGATATGCAAAAGATTTCGATCATCGGTAAAGACTATCAAACCACTGAACATATCCGTGGCTTTCTCACCTGGAAAGATACGGCTAAAGCTGGAGCCGGAGAAGCAGGTTATTGGGGCAGCTTTTTTGGTGGACTATTTGGCATTCTCACAGGGGTTGGTTTGCTGTTTATTCCAGGAGTCGGTCCTGTGATTGTAGCTGGACACGTTGCCGGAGTGCTGGCAGGTTGGCTCGAAGGTATGGTTGTAGGGGGTGTAGGAGCTGCTGTGGCAGGGGGGCTGGTAGGTGCCCTTGTAGGATTGGGAATTTCCAAAGAGCAAGCCCTGAAGTACGAGACAGAAATCAAAGCTGGTAAGTTCATGGTGATTGTCTCAGGCACAGATGAGGAAATTGATCGAGCGCTACAGATTCTAACTAGGGTAAATCCTAAAGTTGCTCAAGAAGTTGTTGTTTAAATTAACAGCAGCCACACCTTGTAATGTCATATTTTATTTCTGACCTAATCTCTTAATTATGCCGTCTCTAAAACTCTGATCGTTCCAGAGCTTTATCTTGATCACAGGAATCAGTCGTTAGCGTATATTTTTGTTCCAATGCTACTCGTGCATGATTGCTTGCTGCTGTTTATCCACCACTTACTAAAATGAATTATTCTCGCCCCACAGTGATTGTCGGAGCAGGCTTCGTAGGTCTTTTTACAGCGTTGCATCTGCGTCATCAGCAAGACTTGCGCTCGATCATTTTGATTGATCCACAAGAACGGTTTGTCTTCAAGCCAATGTTATATGAACTATTGACAGGTGAATTGTCAGAAGATACCGTTTGTCCGACTTATAAAGAGTTGCTGCAAGGCAGTGATATCAACTTTGTACAGGACAAAGTAGTGGCGATCGACCTGCAAGAAAAACGTCTTAAGTTAGCTTCTGGCTCAGATTATATCTACGATCGTCTGGTCTTAGCTGTTGGCAGTATTCAGGGTTATTTAGGTACAGAGGGCGCACAAAAAAACGCATTCGCATTTCGGACACAAGAGAATGCGATCGCCCTAGAATGCCAGTTACGAGAATGCTTGCAACGTGCTAGCCAAACGGATGACGAAACACAACGGCGATCGCTCCTTACGTTTGCTGTCGTTGGGGCAGGCCCGACAGGGGTAGAAATGGCGGCAACCCTGGCAGATTTGTTACCCGACTGGTACGCCCAACTCGGCGGCGATATTCGTCAGATTCGCATTGTCTTAATCAATCATGGTAAGACGATTCTCGCAGGCGATGTCAACGCGGGTTTGCAGTCAGAGGCTCTCCACGCTTTCAGAACTCGAACAATACCTGTTGAGTTGATATTAGGTGTAGGGGTGAAAGCGGTTGCTCAAGACCACCTGGAGTATCAACCTGCCAACAGCATTGAGATAAAAACGCTGTTGACTCAAACCACCATCTGGACAGCCGGGACTGCCGTGAACCCACTCATCCAAAGTCTCAAGTCCCAAATTCCGGCAGATCGCCTAGATAAGCATGGGCTACCGCTTGTCACCTCAACTCTGCAACTGCTGGATTTTCCAGAAGTGTTTGCCGCAGGCGATTGCGCGGACGTGCAGCCACAACCCTTACCGGCTCTAGCCCAGGTGGCATATCAGCAAGGTGCGAGCATTGCCCACAATTTGATTGCCCTTGCTAAAGGAGCATCCCCTAGCCCAGCCCATGTGAGTCCTCGGGGTACGCTAATGAAATTGGGTTTAGGAAATGGGGTAGCAAACTTGTTTGACAAAGTGCAGATAACTGGCAAACCTGGCGATCTAATTCGCAGTGCAGCGTATTTGGAAATGCTGCCCACCCCACTGCATGACTTTAAGGCAACCACAGAATGGCTGAAGGAAGAAACTTTCCATCGCTATCACAGACCCAAGATGAAGCCAGAAACCACCGCAAAATAGCCTCTCTCTTCGGTTGAACAACGAGAGCGATCGCTCATCCATCTGTGTATGCCACTAGATTAGAGTGGACAACCTCCTCACCGCCGCCAAGCGAAAACTTTGAAGAGATTCCCACCATCACCTCAGAACCCTATAGTTACAGGGAATCTGACAGATTGACAGTTGATCAATCATCTATTTAAAGAGAACCACTGATGAAGACACGAACAACAAGACGATTAGTTGGTGAAATCTTAACGATTGGCATGATTGGACTGCTACACTGGCAGCCTCTCTTCGCGCTTACAGTCAGCCAAGCTCAACCAAATCCCTCTCAAGACTATGTACTTCCCTACCGGGGCAGTTGGACGGGAACCTTCCGTACTGTCGGTTCTCAGGGGCAGATACTCGTATTTATTGATCCTGCTGGCAAACTGTACGGAAGTTTGAAGTCTAATGATGGTGAGAACTTTGCTCAAATTAGCGGTTCCCATCGCGGAAGTAAGTTTCATCTGGTTTTCACCCCTCCACCCAGCAGCCTTAACCAGTTTGGCACTGCTACTCCTTACACCGTTGATGCAACCGCAAAGTGGGAGCAAGGTGTGAGTCGATTTGTCATCTCAGCCCCAACTAGAACGGGTCACTCACAATTATATACATTTGAGAAATCAATCGATAATCGATAAAACAATACATCGAACGGAGTTGCGATCTTCCTCTAGCAAGGCTTAAGCCCATCGCCTCCCTTTTGCACAGGTGATGTACTTGAGCAGAAAGGATTAAATATTGCTGTTCTGTTAATGAACCAGAATCTTATCTCTAATCAGAACAGACTCTATGCAAACGAGAATTACATTGGAGAAAAATTATGCAGATGGGAGTGATTGGTCTAGGACGTATGGGTGCGAACATTGTTCGGCGACTGCTGCAAAACAACCATGAGTGTGTGGTGTTCAATCGCACACCTGAAAAAGTGAAACTACTTGCATCAGAAGGGGCGATCGGCACTTACAGCTTGGATGATTTTGTCCAGAAGCTCAATAAACCTTGTGCGATTTGGTTGATGGTGCCAGCCGGAGAACCAACCGAGCAGATGGTGAAGGAACTGGCTGCAAAACTGGATTCCGGCGACATCTTAATTGATGGGGGCAACTCTTACTATATTGACGATATTCGACGGGCAAATGATCTGATGCAAAAGGGCATTCACTACCTAGATGTGGGAACCAGTGGCGGAGTGTGGGGTTTGGAGCGGGGTTATTGCATGATGATTGGTGGATCTCAGATGGTGGTTCAGTATCTCGATCCCATTTTTAAATCATTAGCTCCCGGACGGGGTGATATTCCGCGTACTGTTGGACGGGAAAAAGTGGGCGGTACGGCTGAAGAAGGCTATCTGCACTGCGGATCGAATGGGGCGGGGCATTTTGTCAAGATGGTGCATAATGGCATTGAATATGGCTTGATGGCAGCCTACGCAGAAGGATTGAATATCTTGCATCACGCCAATGTGGGTAAGCAGAACCGTGTGGCTAATGCTGAAACGACCCCTCTCCGCAATCCTGAACACTATCAGTATGACTTTAATCTGCCTGATATTGCCGAAGTTTGGCGACGGGGTAGTGTAATTGCCTCCTGGCTACTGGATCTAACTGCGATCACCCTTCTGGAACAACCAGACTTATCAGGCTTTGGGGGGCGCGTGTCTGATTCAGGCGAAGGACGCTGGACGATCGCAGCCGCCATTGACGAAGGCACTCCTGTCCCTGTACTCAGCGCAGCCCTGTATCAACGGTTTAGCTCACGCGGCGAAAATGATTTTGCGGATAAACTACTGTCTGCCATGCGTTTCCAGTTTGGCGGACACGTAGAACAACAGGCAAAGATAAAATCATGACGATCGCCACTGCACCTCAGTCTCAAGTTGAAAGCTCGGTTCATCCGGCTGAACTTTTTGCGATCGTCTCAATAGATATGTCGTAAGCCTAAAGGAAAGAAGTTTTACCAAACAATAATTTTAGGAGAAACACAATGACTCATCGAGTAAAAGAAATTCTCAGTTGGTATGGCAGCGACAATCCCGGAACGCTGACTAATTTAGCCCGGTTGCTGAATCATGGCAAACTAGCTGGAACTGGCAAAGTCGTTATGCTGCCTGTGGATCAAGGCTTTGAGCATGGGCCAGCTAGCAGTTTTGCGCCCAATCCACCAGCCTATGATCCTCGCTATCATTTTGAGTTAGCAATCGCAGCAGGATGCAATGCCTATGCCGCACCGTTAGGATTTTTGGAAGCGGGAGCGCGAGAATTTGCAGGTGAAATTCCCCTAATTCTGAAAGCCAATGATCACGATGTGTTACTAGCTGAGTCAGACCCAACACAAGCACTCACTGGCAGCGTGGAGGATGCGCTGAGATTAGGATGCGTGGGGATCGGCTTCACTATTTACCCAGGTTCAGCACATCGGTTTGAAATGTATCAGCAGATTCGAGCCTGTGCCGAGGTAGCAAAGCGGCATGGATTGGTCGTGATGATTTGGTCTTATGCGCGGGGATCGGGTTTAAGTAAAGTCGGTGAGACAGCGATCGATGTGATTGGCTATGCAGCTCAGATTGCGGCTCAATTGGGCGCTCACATCATCAAAGTGAAACTGCCTAGCGAACACGTTGAACAGGATGCAGCCCGCAAGGTGTATGAGCAAGAGCAAATTCCGATCGCAACATTATCTCAACGAGTGCATCATGTGGTGCAATGTGCCTTTAACGGACGGCGGATTGTGATTTTTTCGGGTGGGCCGATCGACAGTGATGATGCTTTCCTCAATGAAGTTCGTGCTATTCATGCCGGACATGGATTTGGTTCGATTATCGGACGCAATTCTTTCCAGCGTTCCAAGCCAGATGCACTGCGATTGCTCAACACAATCATGGATATTTACAGTGAACAGTCTGAGACCATTCGCACTCCTGCACTGACCTAATTTGTCTATCAAAACAGCCTAAAAATTGGGTTTGTTGTCTCTATTAAGCTGTCGCGCATTTAATTTGCCCAACTAGGGCGGGCAAGATGCCCACCCCACAAGAGATTTATTTTTTGGAGGATGCAAATTAAAAGATTTTTAGCTTACACCCGGATTTCTCACCTTGAAGCAATCTTCCCCACCCAATATGCCTGACTTTTTTCATCGCTTGCATCTCTCTACTGCTGCCAGGAAAGCTAGATCATGAGAAAATCACGTCCAAAGCCTACCCTATTGAAAAATTATCGTGCCATCATTCCTGCTTCCTTTTTTGGCATGATTCTGGGTTTGGCAGGATTAGGTAGTTGCTGGCGAGTAGCTGCTAAACTTTGGCACTTGCCTACCTGGATTGGCGAAGCAATTATGCTGCTGACAATTGCAATCTGGCTGGTGTTGTTGCTGCTTTATGTCGGCAAATGGCTGTGGGCGAGAGCAGATGCCTTAGCTGAATTTGAGCATCCTGTTTTGTGTTGCTTTATTGGGTTAGTGCCTGTGTCTACGATGTTTGTAGCGCTGGCGATCGCACCCTACTCTCGTGCGATCGCCATTACATTATTTGTTGTCGGTGCAATTGGTCAGTTAAGCTTTGGCGTGTATCGCTCCGGTCAGCTATGGATGGGAGGACGTAAGCCAGAAATAATTACACCCATTCTCTACCTCTCTACAGTCGCGGGTAGTTTTGTCAGTACGATCGTTGCTAGTACCCTCGGTTATCGAGAATGGGGCCCGTTGTTTTTTGGAGGAGGGCTGTTTTCATGGCTAGCACTGGAGTCGATGATTATGCAGCGCCTCTACTTGTTAGAAGCGTTGCCTAAACCACTACGTCCAACGCTGGGCATTCAACTTGCCCCCCCTGCTGTTGGCTGTGTTGCTTATTTGAGTATCACCAGTGGTCAGCCCGATGCCTTTGCTCAGTTCCTCTTCGGCTATGGACTGTTGCAAGGGCTGATTTTACTGCGGCTGCTACCGTGGTTGTTTCAACAACCCTTTACAGCTTCCTACTGGGCATTTACCCTCGGCATTGCTGCCCTGTCGCTGGCATCCTTGCGCCTTGTTGAACGCGGCATGACTGGAGTGATGCAAGAATTGGCACTACTGCTATTCATTGGCGCAAATATTGCGATCGGCAGTATTGCTCTAGGGACAGTGCGGCTCTTGCTGCGGGGCAAATTACTAAGCTAACGATCATTCATTTTTCCAGAACATATTGGAAGTAAAACTTATGGCTGCAACAACTAAGCAAAATGACACTAAATCGTTCGTTTACTCAACTCGAATTGATATTCCTGTAGAAATCCGATCGCAACTAGATAACCCAAGTTGTGGGTTATAAAATTCTGAATACTTCGTGACCATTGATTTAAACAAATGGACATGAGAAATTGGCGGTGGTGTTATGGGCTACCGGAAATTAGAGTCAAGCTAAGGTCAGAGCATTAAATCATTTTAATGTATTAAAATTAACTGATTGAATCAATGCTTTTTGGAGAGTAAATGCCAAAATAAATACTTGAAGTTTTAGCAAAAAACTTGGCAAACTACAAGCATGAATCAATTTAGGTAAATCACTTGTTATCTCACTAAAAACTGTTTTGGATGTAATGTCGAGTATGTTGCTTAATAAAGTTCCAATTTGATTTTAATTAGTGAAATGAATCAATTTAAACCCTGTTATGCTTCTGGATAATTTCACTTAGTTACTACTTGCTAACGCTGGAGAGTGACAGAAGCTGTTCATGAGCGATTGCCCACTATGGATGAAAGAAACCATTCTGTTTTCTTAGGAGCAACTGCACAGGCGGAACTGCCACCCGCTATGAATGAAAGAAACTATTTTGAGGCGACTAATGAACGAGTATATTAATAATTATCCTGACAGTTAAAACCGAACCCACAATAGTGTGTTGAGCCTGATTAGGAGGATGGTTCTGGGGCTTTATGGCGATGACATTGGTGAAGGACTTGCGTTTCCTATCCCGTTTGAAAGATTATCTATGAGTACATGCCCAGGTCAGGACATATCCGTAATAACCATATGAGAGTTGCAGCCATGAAATTGCCACTCCTTCAAGGGGATAACCAGCCTGTCCCTGTGGAAAAAGTATCATCCACTTTAGAAGCACCTCACTAGCGGCGCGCCACCCGTTATGGATGAAAAAAACAGTGAGTATGGGCTCAATACCAGATACATTTATAAGTGTCCTGACAGTTAAAACCGTACCCACAATAGTGTGATTAAAAAAGCCTGATTGAAAGCATGGTTCTGGGTTGAATGGTTATGTCATTGGTGAAGGAGTATTTTTCCTATCCCGTTTCAGAGATTATCTACATATAACCAACCCAGGTCAGGACATATTTTAATCATCATATTGCGGTGCGAAAATGAAATTGCCACCAAATAAGTCTAGCAGCCAAGCAAAAAAACTTGAAAAATCTGGAGCTACACATTTAGATCAGATAAATGAAAATGCAGCGGGTATTGACTTGGGTAGCGCAGAACATTGGGTATGTGTTCCTCCAGATAAAGACGAGAAAAATGTGCGACGCTTTGGATGTTTTACCCCTGATTTAATTGCAATGGTAGATTGGTTGACTCAATGTGGGGTGACAACTGTAGCAATGGAGGCAACCGGGGTATATTGGATTCCAGTATTTCAAATCTTGGAAGCAAGAGGATTTGAAGTCAAACTGGTAAATGCTCACCATTTCAAAACAGTACCAGGACGCAAAACAGATGTTAAAGACTGTCAGTGGTTGCAGCAATTACATACTTATGGCTTATTATCTGGCTCTTTCCGCCCAGAAGACCAAGTTTGCGTCTTACGCAGTTATATTCGTCAACGAGAATGCTTAATAAAAAGTGCTGGTATTCATGTGCAAAGGATGCAAAAAGCACTGATCCAGATGAATTTACACTTACATAAAGTCATTAGTGATGTTACTGGTTTAACCGGGATGGCGATTATTCGGTCAATTGTGGCTGGTGAGCGAGACCCACAAGTATTATCTAAACTGAAAGACCCTCGAATTAAGAGCAGTACAGTAGAGATTGCGAAAGCTTTAACTGGAGACTATCGCAGTGAACATATATTTGTCTTGAAGCAAGAACTAAGCCTTTATGAGGTTTATCAGCAAGAAATTACTAGTATCGACACTGAAATTGAAAAATGTTTAGCATCTTTTGAAATTAAGGTAAAAGACGAACCGCCTCCAAGTAAAAGAAAACGCAGAAAAAAGCCAATAGGTAATAATTCAAATTTTGATTTACGTCAATATCTTTACCAGATCACAGGCATAGATTTTACCCTGATAGATGGTCTTGATGTTTTAGCTGTACAAACCATCTTGTCAGAAGTTGGATTAGACCATGAACGGTTTCCAACTGTTAAGCACTTTTGCTCTTGGTTAGGTTTATGTCCAGGTCAAAAAATTACTGGCGGTAAAGTCAAAAGCTTCCAAACTCGTCGAGTTGTCAACCGTGCAGCAAATGCTTTTCGCATGGCTGCATTTTCTTTGACTCAAAGTCGATCTGCAATGGGAGCTTTTTATCGGCGCTTGCGATCGCGCTTGGGTGCCCCAAAAGCCATCACAGCTACTGCCCACAAATTGGCACGCTTGTTTTACCAAATGTGGGCGACTGCTGCACAATATACCGACCCTGGTATGGACTACTACGAGCAGAAATACCAAGAACAAATTCTCAGAAATCTCAGGAACAAAGCTCATACTCTTGGTCTTGAACTTGTCCCCATTTCTCAAGCTCCACAAAATACTCCATCTTCTCCAACCCTTGCTACATAAGCCTTATGCAAAGTGTTTCTTCAGAGAGAGGGGTAACGTCAAAATCTTGAGTGATTAGAAGCTATATCGTTCTGCATACTGCAAGCTGAATTTCTGTTGTTGCCGATCGCTGCGGTTCGACCAAAACCGAGAATCTTGAGTATGGAGGAAGCTGCCTCGGTTGGGGTAACTTATGTGACCGCTTGGCTGTGTGTTATGGAAGCTGCCCAAGCACAAGCGGGCGAAACTTTGCTTGTCATTGGTACAACAGGAGGGTAGGCAGTGCAGCGACACAGATTGCCAAGTGGAAGGGATTGCGGGTACTGGGAAAAGTACGACGGGATAGCGATCGCAACTCAGTGCAGCAATCGGGAGTCGATGTTGTGATTAATTCCGAAACTGAGGTGTCTTCTAAAAAATATTATTTAGATTGTTGTATTAAATATTCATTGCATACGTAAGATTTGATTAGCGATCGCTCTCAAGGTGGGGTCATCTCACAAAACCGCATTGCTCCCAGTATAAGCTTGCCATTACGGCTAACTTTTCCTTTAAGTCATACGAAAGCCTGAATTTTCGTTAAATTTTTTCCAATTTAAAAATTTTTCTCACATTATGATTCAAATGACAACAACGGCATGAGGGTAGCAGGATGAACCGATCGCACTTAAAAGCCTGGGTTTTGACGGGCAGTATCTTGAGTGGATTGCTTTTTGCCCAGTCGAGCGCAGCTCAGGTGATTCCCGATGCGACGCTACCTGCGGGAGAGCGATCGCAAGTTTCTGGCAACCCCAACGTTCAAATTGATGGTGGGGTAAGGCGGGGCAGCAATCTGTTCCATAGCTTTAGCCAGTTTTCGATTCCTATGGACGGGTCTGCCTACTTCAACAATGCGGTTGATGTACAGAATATTTTCAGTCGCGTCACGGGTGGGTCAAACTCAAACATTGATGGCTTAATTCGAGCGAACGGGACGGCAAACCTGTTTCTACTCAACCCCAATGGGATTTTGTTTGGTCCGAATGCGTCACTCAATCTTGGCGGTTCCTTTGTGGCGACAACTGCGAACGCGATCGGCTTTCCCAATAGTGAAGTGTTCAGCAGCGATGCGACGCAACCGTTACCCAGCCAGTTGCTCACTATTAATCCCAATGCCTTGTTCTTTAACCAACTTGCGCCTCAACCGATCGTGAATCGATCGACAGCAAACAACAGAACTGGGCTGCAAGTGCCAGCAGGACAGAGCCTGTTGCTCGTCGGTGGCGATGTCCGGTTAGAAGGAGGGCGAATTGTGAGTCCGGGCAGTCATGTGGAATTGGGTGCTGTTGCGGGGCAAGGAAGCGTGGATCTGAATAGAACAGAGGGTGACTGGCAATTGCTTTTTCCCGATGGGGTAGCGCGAGCAGATGTTTCGCTCAACAACAGCGCTTGGGTAGAAGTTTTTGCCGGGGGTGGCGGCAGTATTACTGTCACAGCGCGAAACTTGACTGTGAACCAGGGAAGTAGTCTTCGGGTCGGCATCAGCGATGGGTCAGGTTTTACTGGCGCTCAAGCGGGGGATCTTCGACTAGATGCAACAGAGACTATAAATCTAGCCGACGGTGCCCGACTTCGTAACGATGTGCGTCCTAGAGGTGTGGGTAATGCGGGTAACATTAACATCACAACAGGTTCACTGGTGGTTACAGGAGGCGCTTATCTGATCTCCAGAACTTATGGACAGGGAGATACAGGTAGCGTGACGATTAACGCCCGCGATCGCGTCTCCTTTGAAAATAGTAGTGGTATATTTAACGTCGTAGATCCAACGGGTGTCGGTAATGCTCGTGGGGTCACTATCACGGCAGAGACACTTTCGCTCAAAAGCACTCAACTGTCGTCCAGCACAAATGGGCAGGGAAATGCCGGCAGTGTAAATATTAATGCTCGCGATACGGTTGTTCTAGATGGAGAGAATGCTGATGTATTCCCGACTGCAATATTTAACACTGTAAAAACTGAAGGCGTAGGCAGGGCTGGTGGCATTAACATTCAAGCCCAACAGCTCGTTTTGAGATCAAATGCCGCATTAATTGGGGATGTAGAGCCGAGCGGGCGCGGACGGGGAGGAGATATTAATCTAGATATCAGTGGCACCATCTTGTTGCTCGGCGGAACAACTTCTAACACGGGAGAATCTACCAGGATAACCTTGGGAGTGCAGCCAGACGGAATTGGGTCAGGTGCAAACCTTCGTATCAGAGCGGGGTCTTTAGTCCTACAAGATGGTGGTCTTATCAAAGCCAGTACTCAAGGACAGGGAGACGCAGGCAATATCGACATCCGGGCTGATAGAGTCGATATCTCTGGCAGCGTTCCAACTAGTGGCTTGCCTAGTGGCTTGTTTACCAGTAGCGATACCCCTGGCAATGCAGGCGATATTACCATTAATACTCAGACCTTTCGGATTGCAGACGGGGCTGCCTTGAGCGCCCGCAGTCGAGGCGATGGACAGGGGGGGGACATCACGATCAATGCTAATCGCACCTTTGAAGCAGTCAACGGTGGACAACTAATTACCGCCACCTTTGGGCAGGGACAAGCTGGCAATATCACGATCGATGCAGGAGAGCAGATCATGATTGCAGGCAGCGACCCGAATTACGCTGCTCGTCTTGCCAGATTTCCCAATCCTGTCGAGCCATATGTTGCCAACGCCATCACCGAAACCGGTCCTGCTAGTGGCTTATTCGCCAATACCGAGCCGTTCTCAGCAGGGCGCGGAGGCGAGATCCAAATCACTACCGGGCAATTAACCGTTCAACAAGGGGCGCAACTAATTACCAACACCTCTGGCAATGGTCGTGCTGGTGACATCACGATTAATACTCCTGACCTACAGTTATCAGGGGCAACCAGTCGTTTATTCGTCGGAACCACCAGTGCAGGAAATGCTGGTAACTTGACGATTCAACCACGAGGCAACGAGCAAAGTGTGCGGGTGAACTTACAGGATGGGGCACAGATTTCTGCCTCTACCTCCAGCAGTGGTCGAGGGGGCGAGTTGACGATCACCGCTCCCGACTCAATCACACTCACAGGCAACGGTTCGGTGATTGCCGCTGGCACAGGTGGCAGCGGCAATGGTGGAAACTTGAATCTCCGCACTCGCAACCTCAATATCCAGAACCAGGCAGAAGTCACCGTCAGTAGTTCGGGGACTGGCAGTGCAGGCAACTTGTTCGTGGATGCCGATCGCATTTTCCTCAATAATCAGGGTAGAATTCGAGCCGACACATCGGGGGGTGGAGGAAATATTAATTTGCGATCGCCCCTGATTCTCTTACGCAATGGCAGCAACATTACAACGAATGCTACTGGAGCCAACATTCCTGGCGGCAACATTGGGATCGATACGCGCTTTTTGGTGGCGGTGCCGAATGAAGATAGCAACATCAGCGCCAACTCTGAAGACTTTCGCGGTGGTAATGTTCGCATCAATGCCTTTTCAATCTTTGGTATTCAGCCCAGTTTGGTTTCCACCCCTTTGAGTGATATCACTGCAACGGGTGCGACCTCTACGCTGAATGGCACGACCAATGTGAACACCGCAGGCATTGACCCAACTTCTGGATTAGTCGCGTTGCCCACTGACTTTGTAGATCGTTCTGGTTTGATTGCTCAAGGGTGTCCTGCCAATCAAGGGAATTCTTTTGTGATCAGCGGTCGCGGAGGCTTGCCACCCACACCGGAACAGCAATTAGATGATGATGCCAACTGGCAGGATCGGCGCAGTCTGGTTGCAAATCAGCAAGTAGATGGGGGAGGACAAGGAAACACGGAAACTGCTTCACTTCCTAATTCTCCTCCACTTCCCCACACCCGCATCATCGAAGCTACCGGATGGCTGATAACTCCTACTGGAGAAATCTCCCTGGTTGCCAGCACTCCTGACCCAACGGTGCAGAATCGGTTGAAATGGTCAGGAGTCTGTTCACGGGGGGAAAGCAGCAAACAGCTTAAGTAAGTAAACTTACTTATCTTCCCTAGCTTGATTGAACAAAACCTGCAATAATGTTAGTTGTGATGTCACAAACAGACATCTGTTTACGCAAGTACTAGAGAGCTTTATACCTGCGATGAATAGAGGACACAAGAACAGGCAAATCAATCAGGGATTGTCTAAAGTGCAGCGCCTCTTATTAAATCGGGGGTGGCTACAATCTTTTCGATTTGCTCTGGTAGGGTTTTTCATCGCAATGAGCCTTCATGCTGGTCTTACGGTTGCCCTAGATGACACTCATGACCGCAAGGTAGAAAATCAAGGACAATTAGTAGAAATTATATCCCAGTCTCCTCAGTATTCTACAATTCCACCAGCCCAGCTTGTGCAGCAGGCAGAAGATCGCTATCGGGCAGGGCAACTTTCAGATGCGATCGCCCTCTGGCAACAGGCAGCCGCTCGTTACGAGACTAGCGGCGATCGTCTCAATCAGGGGCTGGTATTCAGCTTTATTGCCATTGCGTTTAATGATCTGGGACAGCAGACACAAGCTGAAGGGAAGATCAAGCAAGCTATCTCGCTATTAACCGCTCAAAACTCGGCAGCCAATTCAGAGACTGCTTCCGTGCTTGCCCAAGTGTTGACTATCCAAGGAGAGTTACAGCTCGCTCATGGTCAAGCATCCGAGGCGTTTGAAACCTGGCAAGCGGCGATCGCTGCCTATCGCAAAGCAGGCGACATCACTGGCATTCTCGGTAGCCAGATTAATCAAGCCAGAGCCTTACAAGCAGACGGACTTTACAAACGAGCAGCCAATCTTTTGACACAAGTAGAACAGTCGCTGCAAAATCAGCCTGATAGTCCTTTGAAGGTGACAGGGTTGCGAAATCTGGGTAAGCTTTTGAGGTTAGCGGGCAACCTGGCTCAATCTCGGACTGTTTTGGAGCAGAGTCTAGCGATCGCCCAGAAACTGCAAGACGATACACCGCAATCGGCATCCGAGCAGAGCGGCATTCTCTTGAGTCTGGGTAACACAACCCGCGCTCAGGGAAACACAGATACTGCCCTGGATTTTTATCAAAAAGCCATCGTCATTGCTCCCTCCCTGACCGCAAAAACTCAGATTCAACTTGCCCAGTTAAGTTTGCTAATTGACAGCGCTCGACCAGCAGAGGCTCAACGTCTATTTACACAAATTCAATCCCAGCTTGCCCAGTTACCGCCTGGTCGTCTGGCGGCATATACCCGCATCAGTTTAGCTCGAAGCCTGATCAAGTTGGCAACGGATGATAAAACAGATGAAACGGATAAACATTTCAGACTTTCAACCAGTAATCCATCCGCCTCATCTACTTCCAAATTCGTGGCTCAATGGCTCAAAACCTCAGCTCAGGAACTGGCGATCGCAATTCAACAAATTCGTTCTTCAGGTGATTCTCGTGCTGAATCCTATGCCCTTGGCGCTTTGGGTAGTTTGTATGAAACAACCGATCAATGGAACGATGCTAAAACCCTAACCCAACAAGCACTGAGTCTAGCTCAATCCATTGATGCCCCCGACATTGCCTATCAGTGGCAGTGGCAGCTGGGACGGATTTTTTGTCAAGGTAAACAGCCCTGCCCTGCCATTGGAAATCTGCACAATGCAACGATCGCCTATGCCGAAGCGGTCAAACTGCTGCAATCCCTCCGTAGTGACCTGGTTGCGGTAAACCAGGATGTGCAGTTTTCATTCCGAGAAAGTGTCGAACCTGTCTATCGACAATTTGTGGAACTGCTGTTGCAGTCTGACGGTGATGCACCCAGCCAGGAAAACCTGAAACAGGCACGCGAGACGATTGAAGCACTCCAGTTGGCAGAACTTGACAACTTCTTCCGAGAAGCCTGCACCAATACCCATCCGGTAAAAATTGACCAGATTGATCCTCATGCGGCGGTGATCTATCCAATCATTCTGCCCAGTCAGTTGGCGGTGATTCTGGCATTGCCCAATCAGCCTTTGCGATATTACAAAACGCCCCTTCCTCAACTGGAAGCAGAACGCATTTTGACACAGATGCGCCAATCCTTTAGACCTACTGCCTTTGTGGAAGATTGGTTGCCTAGTACCCAACAGGTCTATAATTTGCTCCTGCGTCCGTTCGCGACTGAACTTGCCACAAGTGAGATCAAAACGCTGGTATTTGTGCCTGATGGATTGCTGCGTAGTTTGCCAATGGCAGCCCTGCACGATGGTCAGCAGTATTTGATTGAAAAATATAGCATCGTGCTAACTCCCGGTCTAGAATTGCTTCAAACCCAACCACTGGAGCGTCAACGGTTTCAAGGATTATTAGCGGGGTTGACGCAAGCGCGGGGAGGATTTGCGGCATTGCCCAATGTTGCAGTCGAAATTGATCAAATTAAATCAGAAATTCCAGCCCAAGTGTTGCTAGATCAATCATTCACAAATGGCTCGTTTGAAAAAACGATTGATTCTAAGCTGTCACCCATCGTTCACCTGGCAACACACGGTGAGTTTAGCTCGAATGCAGACAACACCTTCATCTTGACTTGGGATGGACGCATTAACGTTAGACAATTGGATCGACTGCTCCGTTCTAGAGAAGGAAAACTCAACCCAATCGAATTGCTAGTTCTCAGTGCCTGCAAAACGGCAACCGGCGATCGCCGCGCAGCTCTAGGGATGGCAGGTGTGGCAGTGAGATCGGGAGCGCGCAGTACCATCGCTTCCTTGTGGTCTGTGGGCGATCGCTCCACAGCTTCTTTGATGATTGAGTTTTATCGTCAGTTAAGAAAGCCCGGAGTGACGAAAGCCGAGGCATTGCGTCGCGCTCAGATCGCCTTGTTGCATCAAGACGATTACACCTCGCCTTACTACTGGGCACCGTTTGTTCTTTTAGGAAATTGGTTATAAAAACGTTATGTCTAACCTCAAAACTCTGCTGTATCATCTGCCCATTGGCATTGTTCTGACGTTAGAACTGGCGATCACGCCCGGTATTGCTTCGCCAACCCCGTCCCAATTTTTCTTTGCGAATCAATCTACCATCCAACTCGCCCAGAGTAATCCACCACCGCCACCCACAAATCCAGATAGATCATCGGCAGGGGGACGGCGCAATCCATCCAACTGCCCTCAAGATACGGAAGCGGCAACAAGTAGCCCGTTGCTGACTGCCCTCAGCCCCACAACTAAACCAGGCTTCACCTTATCAGAACGCCCTACGTTTCTCATCTACGTGCCAAAAACCAGCGCGAAGAATGCAGAATTTAGCCTCCGCAGTCGAGAGAGTCGCGGGATTTATCGCACCACGGTTGCTTTGACCAACACTCCCAACCTGATCAACCTCACCCTGCCAACCCAAACACCGCCTTTAACTATAGGTCAGCCCTATACCTGGTCGTTTGCCATCATTTGCAATCCAAATGATCGCCTGGAGGATCGCTTTGTCACAGGTATGGTTCAACGCATTGAATTCGACTCCGCTCGCTTACGTCAAATTCAGCAAGCATCACTCAAACAACAGGTGGCACTCTATCAGAAAGCAGATATCTGGTACGATGCTCTTACCGTTCTGTATCAGTTGAAGCGCAGCCAAATGAATGACCCAAGTATCAACACCGCTTGGCGTAAACTGTTGCAATCAGGGGGAGTCAATACCATGATTAATACCAACTTAGAGAAAGAAAACCCGCGTTGAGCGATCGCCTTAACTTATGTGGACAACACTGAAACAGCAAATTTTGCGATGGAGTGGGGTCTTGATCACAGTCCCCAGCATTGCTGGGAGTTTGCTGGTTTTACGGTTAACTGGCGCACTTCAATTAATGGAGTTAATCGCGCTGGACCAGATGTTTCGTTTGCGTCCTTCTGAACCAGTTGATTCGCGGATTGTCCTTGTGACAATTGATGAGTCAGATATTAAGCAGCTTGGACAATGGCCTATGTCTGATGCGGTGCTGGCTGAACTCATTTCATCCATCAAACAACAGCAACCGAGAGTCATTGGATTAGACATCTTTCGAGATTTACCTGTAGAACCCGGTCATCAAGCCTTAACGAAGGTCTTTACCACTACGCCCAACTTAATTGGGATTGAGAACGTGATTAAAGCGGCGAACGGTGAAGTTGTTCCAGCCCCAACACTCTTAAAACAGCGTGATCAAGTCAGCGCCAGTGATCTGCTGTTGGATAAAGATGGTCGGGTGCGCCGCAGCCTGCTGTATTTAAGAACTCAGGACAATCGATCAATCTTTACGCTGGGCGCACGTCTGGCATTCTTTTACCTTGACAAACAAGGTATTTACCGTCAACCTCTTAACCCTAAGCAGACGAAGTTTCGATTGGGTCGAGCCATTTTTACGCCATTGCAGCCCAATGATGGTGGTTATTTAGGGATGGATGCAGGCGGATATCAGATTTTGTCAAATTTTCCCAAATTCCGGTATGGGTTTCGCACGATCGCACTCACGGATGTTTTGCAGGGACGATTGCCACGCGATTTGGTGCGTGACCGGATCGTCCTGATTGGGGTAACGGCAGAAAGCCTGAAAGACAAGTTTTTTACGTCCTACACCACCGACTCTACTGCCGTACCCGCTGGTGTTGAAGTTCACGCGCTGTTAACCAGCCAACTGTTGAGCGCGGCATTAGATGGACGATCTATACTGCACACCTGGTCAGAACCGATGGAATGCCTGTGGATCGTTGTTTGGTCAACCATTGGAGCTGTCATCGGCTCGACAGCTTCATCACCGCGACAAACCGGATTGAAAATTGTCCTGTTGAGCATCGCTCTTTGCGGTGGAGCTTACGGTTTCTTTCTACTGGGTTGGTGGGTGATCATCGTGCCACCTCTGCTGGCTCTTGTAGGATCTGCCATTACCAGCAATAGCTATCTGCTGTGGGAAAATCTCAAGGAGTACGCTCACACGTTAGAACAAAAGGTGGAAGAGCGAACCCTGAAACTAGAGCAAGAGATTGTTGAACGAAAACAGGCACAAGAGACTTTAAGCCAGCAAAAACAGCTTCTCCAGACGATCGTGGATCATATTCCGGTGATGATTACGCTTTACGATGTAACGGGGCGTGTTGAGTTTGTCAATCATCAGTTTGAGCAAATTTTGGGTTGGTCAGCTACCGATTTGCATAATATTGATCTAGTTGCTGAATGTAGTTCTGATTCAGAACAGCGACAGCAAATTTTAGACCACATGTTAGCCGCTACTGGCACCTGGTTAGATTTAAAAATTAGAACAAAAGACGATCGCTTTGTAAACACTGCTTGGGCAAATGTTCAACTTGCCAATCGTCTATTTGTGGGCATTGGACAAGACATCAGCGATCGCAAACGTGCTGAAGAAGCTTCCCTTCTGGATGAGCGCAACCGAATGGCGCGGGAAATACACGATATTCTGGCACAGGCTTTTACGGGCATTCTGCTGCATATTGGAGCCGCAATGGAACTCATCATCAAAAAACCAGATAAGGCAGAAGCACACCTGGAAACTGTAGATGAATTGGCGCGTACAGGACTGGCTGAAGCACGGCGATCGGTGACGGCACTGCGACCCAAACTATTGGAAGAGGGCAACTTATTTGATGCTCTTAAACGCTTAACTAATCAAATGAAATTATCTACGAATACCCAGCTCACCTGTGAAATCATTGGTGCTACCTATCCTTTGCCACCCAATGTGGAAAATCATTTACTACGGATTGGACAAGAAGCATTAACTAATGCCATTAAATATGCTCACGCCACTCAAATTAACGTTGAATTAATTTGTGAGGAGTCTCAGTGTTTGTTACGAATTAAAGACAATGGACAGGGATTTACTATTGATCAAGTCTCTGTCAATAAAGGCTTTGGGTTATTGGGTATGAGTGAACGGGTAGAGCAAATTGGCGGTGAATTAGTCATCCAAAGCCATCCGGGTCAAGGTACAGAAATTGTTGTCGTTGTCAATCGGGAGTAAGCAGCCGTGAATCAAACAAACATCATTCGCATTCTGATCGTAGATGACCATGCCATCGTCCAACAAGGATTAATTGCCATCATTGATGAAGAATCGGATATGACGGTGGTTGGTCAAGCACAAAATGGAATTGAGGCGATCGAGTTGTTTCGCAAAGAGCAACCAGATATCACCTTGATGGATTTGCGAATGCCTGAAATGGGAGGTGTTGAAGCAATTATGGCGCTTTGCACTGAATTTAACACAGCGCGCATCATTGTATTAACTACCTACGATGGCGATGAGGATATTTATCGAGGGTTACGAGCGGGAGCAAAAGGTTACTTGCTCAAAGATTCTAAACCCAGTGAACTACGAAGCGCGATTCGCACTGTTCACGCCGGTCAGCAATATATTCCACCCCATGTTGGTGCTAAATTAGTGCAGCGCATGAACAATCCAGAATTGACCGATCGCGAATTAGAAGTCCTGCTATTAGTTGCTCAAGGCATGAGCAATTTAGAAATTAGTGTTGCCTTAACGATTACTGAAAGCACCGTCAAATCGTTTGTCAACCGAATTTTAAGTAAGTTGGGGGCTAAAGACCGCACCCAAGCGACCATTATTGCCCTAAAACGAGGGCTTACCACCGTATAAGCTTACAAGAAAGGCAGAGGGCAGGAGGCAGAAGGCAGAAGGCAGAAGGAAAGGAGTATTAATAAAAACTAAAGTTTCAGGGTCTAAAGCCCAGTTTAAAAAAAGAATTGTATCGATAGCGCAGCGTTAGCGAGTCATCGAGCGTCGACGCGTAGCGCGACTTGCATTGCGTCATTGCTTCAATCCCACGTTTAAAAACGTGGGTTCCCTTCTGCCTTCTGCCTTCGTACTTCTGCCTTCTGAATACCACCAACTTAGGATTGCTCAAAGCCTCAAACTTAAGATTGATCAAAACCTCTACCTCCAGATCCACCAAGGATTAGCATGACTGCATCAGTTTGTAAGTTGTACTTTAGTTCAAACTTGGATACCAACTTTAGTTAGAGCCAAGCTGCCATTTTGAGATGGATTGCTTCATCAATCGCTTTGTTGAGAAGAAGTGTAAACTCTGAGTGGACGACAAGTGAGAGTCAATTGCCTATATTGAACTCATGCAAACACAGCGACCTTTTCGATAAAATTTAATACCGTTTATAAAATCAGTATAACTAACAGTAATTTTTATTACTTCAATAAGTGTAATTACGAATTACAAATTATTTAATTCAGTAACCAATTCATATTTTGATGAGGACAGAATTATGACATCGATCCTATTTCTACTTAAGCATGATTTCAAGCATCTAAACGTGTTAAGTCAAGTTGATGATTCTGATAATTCTTCTATCAATCACGCTTTCACGGCTGTTGCACTAGAAGTTGTTGAATTACTTCAACATCTCTATCCCAATCAAGCAGAAGTTATCAGTTCTAATAAGACGATGGACTGCGAACGCTCAGAAACCGTTAACATTCGAGCGATTGAGCCAGAATACAGGCAAATCATTGAGATTGAACCATTGACTGAGCGTGAGTTAGAGGTGTTGCGATTGATTGTTGATGGATATAGTAATTCCCTAATTGGTGAAAAGCTATATATCAGCACAGGTACAGTAAAGACCCACGTCCGAAATATTTTGAAGAAGCTCTGTGCTGGCGATCGTACCCAGGCAGCTATTCGGGCACTCCGCTCTGGTCTTGTTCACTAAATCAACTTGGATTGAATATGCGGACGATTTCGCAGCATTCTGTGAGTCAAAAGAAGATGCCGAACGAGTGGTTGAAACCCTAAAAACCTGGCTCAAACAAAGAGGTTTAGAGCGTCGGTCGAGTAGAGAGTATTGACAAATTAAAAAGACTATGAAGTAGGGCGAACGCATCTAAATATCAAAGATCGATAATCAAGGTTTAATTTCCCAACACTATACCACACAGGGCTTTCAGAAAATTAGGTACAAAACTGAATAAACGTGAGTTCGACGGATAGAAAAGCCCAAAAAGCTTGCTAGATAGGAATTTGCTTAACTGGGCAGGCGAAGTGCGATCGCTAAGATTAATTGAGAATGAGCAAAAAAGGCACAAAAAAACGCCGAGACTAAAAATATCTAAGAAAAATGAGGGTCTCGGCTATGTCTACCATTGTATCTCGCCTCGATATCGTACAAATCTTCTGTGACGTAGATGATTTTTGCAACCAGTGGGAGAACTTGTGGCAACAAGTGCCACAGTTACCATCTACAAAGGGAGAGCGCCGCAGCAAATCAAAAATGCATTTATCAGAGGTGATGACAATTGCGATCGCATTTCACGGTAGTGGTTATAAGACTTTCAAGGAGTTCTACACGTTGCACGTACTACAAAGCTGGCGTAGAGCGTTTCCCAACTTGGTGAGCTATACCAGATTTGTGGAACTTATGCCTTGGTGTTTGATGCTGTTGTGTTGTTTTTTGCATACAAGAACGGGAGAAATTACGGGAATTAGTTTTATTGATTCGACTCCAATCAATGTTTGCCATAATTGCCGCGCTCATGCACATAAAGTATTTAAAGGTTTGGTGAAATGGGGCAAGAATTCCGTAGGCTGGCATTTCGGATTTAAACTTCATTTGATAATTAATGACCAAGGAGAATTGCTGGCATTTAAATTAACTCCTGCAAATGTTGATGACCGCAAACCAGTTCCAGATATGACTAAGGATTTAATTGGTAAACTGTTTGGAGACCGAGGATATATTTCACAAAAATTATTTGAGGAGTTATATGAGCGAGGTTTGGAGTTAATCACTAAATCCAAGAAGAAGATGAAAAACCGTTTAGTGAAACTCATTGATAAAATTCTTTTACGCAAACGGGCGGTGATTGAGTCGGTCAATGACCATCTCAAAAATATGTGCCAAATAGAACACTCTCGTCATCGTAGTCCATTTAACTTTTTGGTTAATTTGATGGCTGGTTTAGTTGCTTATACTTATTTGCCTAAAAAACCTTCGATTGATATTTACCCAAAAGATTTGCCTGCACTACCTCCTGCCATTTTTTAGTTCCGTCGAACTCACGTTGAATAAGAATAATAATCGTTGTAGGGAGGTGAGTTTGTGGCAGCCGTCAGCTGCCAAGCAATACGGGTTCGTTTTTGTAGTAGATTTATTCTTTGCGTTAAACAAGAAGAACCAAATTATAGTTGAATGAAGCTCAATCCCAAAATCACGATTGCTGACCACTTTGGTGTAATAGAAGATCCACGCATAGATCGTACTAAAAGACACAAGTTAATCGATATCATGACCATTGCCGTATGTGCGGTGATTTGTGGGGCAGATGGATGGGTGGGAATCGAGACATACGGATGTGCGAAGTATGACTGGTTAAAAACATTTTTAGAACTCCCGAATGGCATTCCGTCACACGATACTTTTGCGCGAGTATTTGCACAAATCAATCCTCAACAGTTTCAGTCATGTTTTCTGGATTGGATGAAATCAATACAGAACATAACTTCTGGCGAAGTGGTTGCAATTGATTGTTAACTTTGCGTGGTTCAAATGATAGTAGTAGTGACCAAAGCGCAATTGTAATGGTAAGCGCCTGGGCCAGGGTGGCCGCATCATGTCAATAAAACTAGTCTATTCTCAATAGTCTCAAAAATAATCTCATTAAGCTCTGCTTATTGACAAATATTTTAGCGATCGCACTAAGACTTGGAAAGTAAATCAAACGATAAATCCTGATTTCGTCGTTGGTTCTTAATGTGACTTGAAACATAAAATGGTTCTTGGCAACTTTTGATACTGCTGGCGAAATTGTCACTTAAAGGATAATGTGGTTCTTGGCAACTTTTGATACTGCTGGCGAAATATTGCTTAACAAATAAGTTGGCTCCATCAAGAGTTATTTAGGATCTAAAAAGCGATCGCTTGAGGTATGATTCGATGTCACTGA
>NZ_JACJSH010000071.1:0-30145 GCF_014698055.1 Nostoc sp. FACHB-133 | reverse complement strand
GGCTACCAGCACATATTTAGTAAATAAAGTTACTTCTTACTTAGATTTTATTTTTGCGATCGCTTGTTTTTTACTGGATCTGACAAAACCGCATTGCTCCCTGATGATCCTGACACAACTAGAAAAATTCCGCCAAGGTATCTACGATTGTTTGGGAAAAGCCAAAGATGCAGTATTTGAATTGATGGATGCAGTATTAACAAGTCCGAGTATCCCATCGTTTGTAAGCTTGTCACAAAGTCCAGTATTTCGACGGCAATGGTCGAGCATTTATGCAGCACTGCACGATACGCAATTTTGGTGAGTGCTGTGCGTGAGCAATGGAAACCAAAGGCGTGGAAAGATGAGTACCTTGAATTACCAAATCTAGAATCACCCGGACAGAGATGGTGGAATGCGGCAGCTACAATGTGGGGTTACGATTTACGCAATCAACTCGTTGCTGATGTATTTTATGACGAGGGTACAGAGTTTATCAAATTCACCAACGGTAAAGAAATAACCGTAGAGACGGCTTGGCGTTGGGGATGGGAACGAGTACTGGAATATGTTAGTAGTTAAAGTGCCATTTATTACTCGTTCGCTTTCATCAGCACCCCATTCGCCGCTACAAAGCCCCACTGCGGACACTTCGCCACCAGCTTCTTGATCACAACCCGCAAAGCCGGATCATCAGCCCAGCACTCCATTAAAAACTCATCCCCTGGATTTTCGCCTAGTCTCTCTGCCATTTTCAATTTCTGCATCCGCCCTGGTCGCGCATTAGAACGAGCGACGACAGCCTCATGCGACCATTTCTCAGGATTTGAGTCAGGCAAGGTGGAACTTTCACCTTCATGATAGTTTTTTGGTTCCTGGCTAGAAGACGAGTTATCAGTCATCAACGAAGCGGAAAGGTTTAACGGCTGGTTGAGATTTTCCGAATTTGCAACGACGGGCGCGGCGGAAAATGTATCTTCATGAGGGACTATCGCATCATCACCCAAATCCTGCTTTTCTCCCAACAACGAAGCGGATTCACTCGGTGCAGCATTCACGAGCGCTAGCGATGTGCAGTCATTCGCCGTAGGCGAGTCTTCCTCCTTCTCTGACACGCTTTGAACAGGCCGAGGCGACGCGCCCCCCAAGGGCGCGTGAGCCGTCTCCTCCTCATGCAGAATTCGTGTAAGCGTGTCAGAGATACATCTTACAAACTCATTTGATGAGTTTGTAAGATGTTCGTGAGTAGTTCGTGAGGTTTCCTGGAACCCTTGCTCTGACTGGTCTTTACCTAAAATAGATGCTTGATTTAAAGCACCCATTTCTTCACAGCCAGCATCTTTCTCTAAATCCCCAGCATTTGATTCTCGTTTTTGAGAATTTGGTTGTTGATTTTCAGCATTAACTTTCTCCCAAAATTCTTTCATCCGACTGCCATGCAAATTTTTCACCATCCAGTTTGCAGTTTCCCGGCCATCTTCTATGGACTTGTCCGGCTTGAAAATGAACAACCCGCTTTCAGCTAGAATTTTCTTCGCAGAGATAAAAGTACTGTACCCCAAAGTAGAAGTTAGCGGCATCCACCGAGAACCATAAGGATCAGCCGTCCAGCATTCTTGCCATAGCTGATTAACTGAAGGCTTTTGCTGCGATGCCCATAACATATCCTCAATCGGGATAATCACATGAAGCCGCTTATATGGTGATTGTGGTTTAGCAGCAGACTTTTTGGGCTTGGGTCTTGCGATAGTTGCAGTCATTTTACAATCTCCTGTTATGTTGACGCACGGAAATTTCCCCCACTGTGATGCGGGGCTATTAAACCAGTTATCAGTTATCAGTTATCAGTTATCAGTCAAGAGCGGCGTATCGGCGTAGGTTTTAGACCAGTTATCAGTTATCGGTGATAACTGGTAACTGTTCACTGTTCACTGTTCACTGATAAAAGCCTATTGAGGTTGCCAGAATCGCAACTCGTCTCGTGAATACCTGTCAGTCTTTTTCGATTGCTCCTTCCAACAATCCCAAGCCACCACCAACTCTTCGCCTAAATCCTCTACCACTTCGCCCCTTTCAACATACAAAGTGCGGTATGGGTCAGCGTGAGCAACGATAGAGCCGATGCCGATGGTGTCTGGTTGAGAGGATGCATTCTGGAAAGCAGTAATTAAATCAGTCTCTTCACTGATCAATTCCGCCCAGTAGTCTGATTTAATCACCTCATACTCTTGGGCAACATCCCAATAGTCCTGCCACTTACACCCAGGTTTAGCTAACACTGCCCTAATGTCACTAACTGCCTGGGGCAGCATTTCCAGTTGTTCGGCTCGATAAGCGATCGCAGTTGGTGTAGGTTCGCTTCCCAAGATTATCGCCGCAGCTTCCAGCGCTTGGGTATTGTTCATAGCGCTGGCTAGGTTTTTCAATGCCATACCCATGAGTCGTAAGCATTCCTGTGCATTCTCCTTTGGTGGTTCCTGGGCTAGCGATCGCAGATCAATAGTTTTCTCTAGCGCCTGTTTTACCTGCTTATTCAAAGCTTTAGTCGCCTGTTGCGTCATGGTATTCCCCCATTGTTGAGAAGGGCGCTCTTGTACGGCGTGTTCTAGTTCCTGAATACGTTGTTGAAGTTGTTGATTCTCAGTCTCTAACTGCCGTAACCCTTCCATCTCCAAGAGGCGCTGCTGTAACTGGACATTTTCTTCTTTCTGTTGTTTAAAGAGTTGTTGCAGAGATTGGATTTGCTCTTGTACTTGTTCTTCGGCTCTGGCTGCGGCCTCTGTTTGCAAACCAATCCTCATTTCTTGGGAGAGTCGCTCTAGCTCATGTTTATGGCGTTCTTCGATAGCAGCAATCGCTTCCGTATATTCTGGTGGATAGTTCCGCTCTCTGGGAAATGGAACGCTTGCGGCATCTAAATCAGTATTGTTGATCAACAGCCTCTCGCCATCAGTAAAGGTGACAATCTGTTGCCAGCGATTTGGTGCGTCTGCCTCAATGGTTCCCTCTTCTCCATACCTTGGGTGTGACTGTTGTGAAACTGTGACAATAGCTTTTTGAGGAACCACTGGTTCTTCAATTTTGGAAACCATTGGTTCCTGAATAGATTGCTTTTTGCGTGGAACTTGGGGAACCACAATATTTGCAGCAGCCGCAAAGTCTGAAACACTTGGGTCAGGATTATCTTTGAGAGCGATCGCTACAGCTTGTTTTAGTTTCTCTGGTTCCTTAACTAACCGTAGTAACGGACGGGCTTGACGCTCATTTTTGATGTGTCCGCCCAACTCGCCAACTGTGTCTATGACCTTTTTGGCTCCTAACAGTTGGTTGATTCGTCGGTATCCGCCCCAGGCATATAATTCACGCTGGCAGTATTCTTCAAAGTTTTTATATCCAGCTTGCAGGTAAAGCTGCTGTTCCCTCATCTGGAGGATTTCATCTACCGCCTGCCATTCAAATCGGTCGATGGCAGTGAAGGTTTCCTGGATACTGGTGTTGACAACACTGTAATCAAGTGCCGTAGTTTGTTCTCTGTCTAGTGTCAGCATATCTCTTGCCCACTATGGTAAATGCTTAAAAGTTGAGGTGTTGCAGTTTAACCAAAGTGAACTGAGGAGATACTGAAGGGTGTTTGCACAAAAATGTGTCAGCATTATAATAAGCTCACTTTGTGATCAACGGATTGAGCAGGCGATCGCATAGCTTTGGTCGGCGGGCGGTCGCTTTTAGCTTTTACGCTGCTTTTAGTAGATCAACTTCTGCACTTTCGCCCAGAATTTTCCTTCTATTCGCTAAAGTCTCTGTTTCTGTTTGAGAATTAAGAGTCACACTTTTTTCTATCCTTAATCTTTTGGGTGGCTCACCTTCCTCAAGCAAGTCTCCAGGCTTACAATTAAGGGCTTCACAGAATCTTGCTGCTGCATCTAATGTGAGTGATTTAACCTTATTTTGTTCAATTTTTTGGATGAACTGAGGACTATAACCAGTCTTTCTAGCTAGGTCATTCTGAGAAAGACCCGCAGCCTCTCTCAATTTTTTTAATGCGATAAACACAATCATCCTCTCCAAATAATACTCCTATTATAGTGGTACTACTATTGGATGTAAACATATAGGACTTACATCTATTGGTATTAGAGTTGCTTATGTGCAACCAATAGTAGTATTACAAATCTCTATCTAAAAGTAACTACTACTCTATTGACTACTACCAATAGGTGTACTAGTATTATGTACATGAGGGTAAGAAAAACGAACCGTCTGCACCCGAACGCAATCAAGGGTTCGCAAGCCAAATTACCAAACATTCACTCATTCAACTAACCACAAAACCAAGTGCCACCGGGAATAGCAGCCGGAAGCCAAACTTGTAATGCTCAAGCCAGCGAAGATGATCTCGATGACCTACCAAGTCTTAAAAAACTGGTTATTTAGTGCCATTCATCTAGAAATCAAAGATTTTATAGCAAAGCTGAATTTAGTAGAGTGTCCTCTTGCGAACACAGCACTTCCTTACACATCCCCTGATGCTGCTGTCTGCTGTCTTGATAATGCTCTTAGCAACTAGCTTTGATGGCTACGCCAAATCTTTTTGAGAGCGTTGTGCCAAACCACAACGTTGTTTGCACATATAACAAAGACGACCGCCCCAAGTCTCGCAAACCGTGCGATCGCCTTTTATCCAACTGAATGGAGATCAATATTATGACCTACATAACATATACACAGCAAGCAATTCCTAGTTCTTCTGTTGATGAGCAAGCTTTAGCCCAAGCAGAACTATACAGCCACCTGGAAACCCAAGCCGAAGCTGTAGCCCCAACCCAAGACCCTCTCACCAGCAGAGATCGCCGCATCATTGGCGAGATTATTGAAGTCCAACCCGAATCCGTTCGCACCATCTGGATTGAAGGCGGGATTACGGTATGGGTGCGGTTCGTGCAAGGGGGACGGCTTCCCTTCGATAGAGACTGGTTCGCTACAAGAGTTGCAGAGGTGAAAGCGACTCTGCCAGAGACACCCCTGGAGCGCAATGAGCGATTGAGCGATGAATTAGAAAAAGCTTGCACTGTTTTTGGTCTATATCACGGCGAAGTTGACTGGCTCTCGTTCAGCACCAAACTCTACCAAGACGGGCATTTTGTCGGCTTCGTCGGGTGCAATCAACAAGGTTGGTACGCAAGACCAAGACAGTACGGGGTAAATCGGGTTGCTGGCAGTGCCAAAGATGTGATTGCGTTATTGGGAGTCCGAGCGGCAGTAGCGGCGTAAGTTGCTGAAGGTAGAAAGGCGATTGCACACCAAAAGAATTGCAATCGCCGATGGGTATAGTCAAGAACAAACACAATGATGGCACAAAGTACAGCAGATAACCCCATACTTCAAGATTCGGGTTTCGATAACTATCAACTGAGAATCATGCGCCCTCCAGCAGATGCAAATGCAGAGGTGTAAGAAATCTTGAAGTGAGAAAGGCGGTTGCAGTCCAAGAGAAAAGCAATCGCCACGACAACGGAATGTAGACAATCCAAATCATCATGACACACAGAATATGATCACCACATTTTCTCTTCAACATACGGAGTTAGAAGAGTCTCTTGACAAAATTCTCCTACCTCCAACCGACCCCAATGCAGAGGTGCAAGAGATTTCTGGCTACAAGCTGGTTTACGCTGACGGAGCCTGCCCCAGAAACTATCGCGTGTACAAAGCTGATTGCATGATTGGGGTGATATTTCAGTACATTACGCACTGGTCGAATGCTGTAGATAAGATTCGATACCCCGAGCAGGTTGATGCAGCAGTTGGACTAGACGACTTCATGAAGGTGGCAAGGGTATCAACAACGGCTACGGGAGAACCACCTACGGAAGAGGAATTATTCGATAAAGAATTTGACGCACTGACAAGTGACGAGTGGGAACGGCTAAGGAAGTACGTTCCACAAGCAAAACATTTGGTTGCAGCGTAAAGAAAGGGGTGGGCGTTGCTGCCCACTTCCTCAATAAGACTGTTTTACTTACATCACAAATATAACAATGTCACCCATAGAGATACTACAAGAGTTCAACTCCTGCTATTTAAAGATTCAGGCGATCGCTCAAGATGAAAACTGGCTTTTGTTGATTGCAGATAAAAAGATTGACCCAGAAGCAGCAACTCACTTGGGCGATGTCCTGCACTATTTGGATCAGGCGATGGGTTGTGTAGAAGAAGTCGTTGAAATCAAGTTCAATCAGGAGACAAAACCATGAAACTTTATGCAACAAGTATTCCTCAAGCTTTGCCAAGTTGGGCAACTGTTATATCGAATGATGCAGGTTTGATTGAGGTTGAAATTAATGATGAAGACCCTGGCTTTCACTCAATTATAGAAGAATTATCTACTGAAATTCAACCAGGAGTTATTGGTGTAAAAGCTAGCGATTTATGTCTCGTCCTCAGCATTGAGATGGTTGATACTACTGAAAAAAATTGACAACCAAAATGAAATTTACCACTGTATCTGTTAGTTACTCTAGGAAATTCAATCTTGGCGACTACGAATCGCTGGAACTGGGTTGTTCTTTATGGGCGCAAGTTGAGGATGGAGAAGACGCAGATGGAGTGACACAATTTCTCTACCTGCAAGCTAAAACTTCAGTAAAACAAGCGGCAATGCCTGTCCTAAAAGCCTCAGAGTTTCAGACAAATAAGGCTAAATCTAGCAAAAAAGTGTCTGGTGATATCAATGAAAGCAATTGGTAAGAGTTTGGAATTGACTAATGCAAGAATTAATCAAAGCTTTAATCAAGGCAAAGGCAGAGTTTAATCCCATTCAAAAAGACGGGACTAATCCTCACTACAAGCGCAAATATGCAACCCTAGACGCTGTGTTAGATGCTGTCACTCCTGCTCTTGGTAAATATGGATTAGTAATAATTCAAACCACCGAAATTTTTGAAGGTAAAACCGTACTGCGTACTCATGTTTTTCATGAATCTGGGGAAAATATCACCAGCACTTATCCTCTACCCGAAATTAGTGATTCTCAGAAGTTTGGCGCAGCATTAACTTATGCACGACGATATGCGGTTTGTGCAATTTTATCGGTGACTGCTGATGAAGATAATGATGCTGAAGGTGCAGCTACTCCTCAAAAGCCTGAACAGCCACAGAATAATATTAGACCCCGCAAAGATAATCAACAGTATAGAGTCCAGCCACCAAAACAAGCTGTAACTGCACCATCAATCAACCCAAAAGATTTGCGAGTCAAAGAAGTTCGTACACTTTTAAATTATCCACTCGATTTAGTCAAAGAGTGGCTGCATTCTCGAAATGTGACTAGTCCAAGTGAGCTTGATTCTGTTCAGATTGACGAACTAGTGAAGACTATGTGTTTGGCTTGGGCTGGTAATAAGTTTGGACATCCAAACCATGCTGTTAACTCTTATCAGAAACAGGTAATCGATGCTGTATTACGAGGTGTTTCTGAAATGGAAGCAATTCAAGCATGGATGGAAGGAGCGCTTGCACAATTGCCTGAATTTAATTGAATCAATCATATCTTCTCATAATACCAATAGGAAAAATATCATGCCGAGAAAATCAACTTACCACACCACTACCGACCAGTCATCACTATGCCTACAATACCTCCGCTGTTGTGGAGGTAGCGCTCGATTGGGCAGTATAAACTTCAGTCTTAGCCTGATTCAAACACTGGTCAATCAAAAGTTGGTAAAGATTAAGAATACTGGTGCAGGGTTTTTTATTGAATTAGAGAATGCAGAATGAAAGTACAAGTCGAGCAGCTAACTGCTAACGAATTTTTATGGGCGAAAGAGTGGATAAAAGAGTGTTTGCCTTGGCGCGATTTATCCTGCCCCGAAGAAGTTGAAGAACTCACAGAACAAGAAATAATTTCAGGCATCAAAATCCACTATAGCGGAGGGATAAAACAGTTCAAGTTGTCTGTAGAGGATCATATTTTTCCTAGTAATTCATGAGAATAAGTGAAACCAATGGCTAATCACAAACAAATTTCTCGTTCAAGTATGCAAGAGCCAAAAGTCCGATTAGTTAAAAGTCATCGTCCAAGAAGACGATTCCACCCAAAAGTATTCATAAACCACACCATAGAAACAATTGCAATTATCTCTCTGCTCTTGACTGGGTTTTCAGGAGTAGGGGCAATGGGGTGCTGGGGGCTGGAGATTATTGAGTCCAATGCTAATCCCAACATAATCATCTCTGGTTGGGAGCAACATAAAAATATCTGCCTGGGTGCAATGTTAGTTTGTTTTTCAGGCTTCTTGGGCAGTGCTTTGATTGGAGCGAGTTTCAGTATTCAACGGGACAAATTTTAGGAGGAACAACGATGGAAATCAAATTAACCACAGCAGAGATTCGGACTATTTTACAAGGATGTCAATATACGTTGCGGCTTGTGGGGAGTAGTAAGGATTATCGCAGGCTTCAATCGTCCGAGTACTTTTCTACATCAAATGGTGTGGTGTTAAACGATGCTTTCAATATTTTGGGAGAAGTAGTAGAGGCAATTGGTGAGGTGGAGCAATTTAATCAATAAGGAGAATCTGGACATAGAGCAAGAAATTAAGTAAGAATTCAGGTCTGAGGGTATTGACAAGTGCAACATCTTTACAGGAGTATCAACCTGAGTTCTTACAACTTGTTAACTATTAATACGATATCTTGAATAATCAATGGTCACAATTCCAATAATTGATTTAAGTGCTTTCACTCGTAGCAATGCAACAAATCGGCAAGCTGTCGTGAAACAAATTTATCAAGCTTGCCATGAAATCGGTTTCATCTACTTGCAAAATTCGGGAATCTCAAAAGACTTAATAGAGCAAGTGTTCAGCTACAATCAATCTTTTTTTAAACAACCTTTAGAAGTTAAGCAAAAGCTTGCTTGGAGTGATGAATTTTGTAATACAGGATATGTTGCTCTTGAAAGAGAACGTCTTGACCCTAATAAACCAGGTGACTTAAAAGAGGCGTTTAATGTCAACAAGGAAGGTAGTGTTGGAATGGATGCTTGTATTGTTGCTTTCTATGAAAGTTGCACAAAACTAGCTAACACAATATTGCAAATCTTTGCTTTGGCATTGGAATTGCCTGAAGATTTTTTGACGACAAAGCACAATCAATACAATCATACTTTGCGCTTGCTCCACTATCCCCCATTGCAAACACCACCCAAACCCGGACAAGTCCGTGCTGGGGAACACTCTGATTATGGCAGCATTACTTTACTTTTCCAAGATGAAGTTAGTGGGCTGGAAGTAAGAACAACAGCAGGAGAATGGATTGAGGCGGCTGCAATTCCTGATACTGTTATAGTTAATACTGGTGATTTAATGCAGAGGTGGACAAATCATGTTTTTTGTTCAACTCACCATCGGGTGATGATTCCTAATGACGGCAGGGTAAACCAGTCTCGGTATTCTATTGCTTTTTTCTGTCATCCTAATGATGATGTAGAGATTGCTTGTTTACAAAGTTGCCAAAAAGAAAAATCCCCTATTTATCCGCCTATTTTAGCAAGAGAATATCTTTTACAACGGTTACAAGCAACATATTAGATGGTTGTTGCTGAGTGGAAATTCGAGATGAAAACTTACGACTGGATTGTAGTTGGTGGTGGGATTACGGGTGCTGCACTTGCTTATGAATTAGGAAAAGCAGGCTTTGGCGTACTTCTGGTGGAAGAATATGAAATACCACAGAATGCAACTCGTTATAGTTATGGTGGGCTTGCGTATTGGTCGGGTACTACAGCATTTACTCGCCAATTGTGCAAAGAAGCAAGCGCTCGCTATCGTATCTTATCTCTTGAGTTAGACGCTGATATCGAGTTTCGGGAATTAGATTTATTACTGACTATTCCAGTTTCTAGTGACCCAGAAGCGATCGCTGCATCCTATAATAATTGTGCCGATGTACCACATTTACTTAGCCCAGAAGCAGCGATTGAACTGGAACCACTCCTAAATCAACAGGCGATATCTGGTGCTTTAACTGTTAAACACGGTCATATTCATCCACAAAAAACAGCACAAGCTTACATTCAAGCTTTTTTGCGTGGTGGGGGTGAAGTGCAAATTACCCAAGTATTGCAAATATTAGAAAGTGGTGTAAAAACCACTACTGCAACTTACCACAGTGCAAATGTTGTCATTTGTGCAGGTGGACTTAGCCGCCAACTATTAAAGGCATCTGGTATTTCCACTAAAATATATTTTACCCACGCAGAAATAATTGAAACTGCACCAGTTGATGTCAAGTTAAGCACCTTAGTTATGCCAGCAAATGTGCAACGATTTCAATTAGAAGCCCAATCTGCTCAAGTCGATGAAGTTTGGGATCATCCAGGTAATGAACCAGTAACAGCGATTTTAGATGCTGGCGCAATTCAATTTCAAGATGGCAGTTTACGCTTGGGTCAAATTAGCCGCGTTCTCACAGATCCTCATGCCAAGGTAAATTCACAAGCGAGTGAAAATTGGTTGCGAGAAAGTGTCGGGGAAGTGTTACCAACTTTGAAGAATTTACCAGGAATTTGGCATCATTGCTTAGTGGCATTTAGTAGGAATCAATTTCCTATAATTGGTGCTGTTCCAGGATTAGACAATGTTTATGTGTTTAGTGGATTAAGCAATCCGCTAGTAATGGTACCACCTTTAGCAGAACGCTTTGCTAATACCAATTCTCTATAAGTATAAGCCGATGTCAAAACTGAAGTACTTAAATATTTGTGCTGGAGTAATGGGAATAACAGCAGTACTGTTGGGAAGCACAATTATGTTCAAAGGGCTAACTAGCGGGGCAAGCGCAAGAAGTGTACTTGCAGGAACGTGTTTGTTATTAGGTGGTTCTTGTTTTGCTGTCAAGAGTCTGCATGAAATTCAAATCGAGTCAGAGATTGACAAAATATTAATTGAAAGACGCAACGCAATACCCACAAATTGTAGAGGATGCCGGAATTTTCATGGTATTGAATACGAAGGAGTAATGCTGGTTTGTGCGATACATCCTACTGGGGTAGAAGAGAAAACTTGCCCTGATTGGAAAAGTTTTAGGCAACGGGACAAGTCTTAGTATTCTTCAAAACAAGTTTTAGAACGAGAAACAACGATTGTATTTCAAGTTAACCACATCAGAGATTCAGGCTATATTGCAGGATTGTCAATATACGTTGCAGCTTATGGGGAGTAGTCGAGCTTATCGTAAAATTCAATCGTCAGAGCATTTTTTATCTGAAATGATGTGGCACTAAATGATGCTTTTTACGTTTTATATCAGCTAGTCAACGCAATCGAGCAGGTGAAGCAATTTACCTAACAAGGAGAATCAGATCATGGAGCAAGAAATTAAAGATGCAGTTGGTTTAGGCGTTCCTGAACTTGCCATAGAGTCGAAACCAAAACCGGAGCCAGAACTCAAATCAACAGTAACGATTTACGACTTCAGCACTTTGTTATCCAAACACGAACCGCCGAAAAAACCAACAATAAAAGATGAGCCTCCCTTCTCAATGGGCAGTACTGAATACTGTTCATCCTCGCGCTTACTTGATGAAAAATGTTCTGATTGGTCAGCCCATCAATCTAATGTTGTACATAGGAGCAATAATATGACATTCACTTTGGATAATCGCTCTCAAAATAAAGAATCTTCCTTAACTCAAGCATTACGGCAAATACAGCAGTTGAATTCTAAGATTCAGGAATTAGAGCAGCACCATCAAGACTATGTGCGTTCACAACAGAATTTGATTCCAGCCATCGCTGAGATTTGTGTTTCTCCGATACAGGAAGTCGAGGCCCTTCGTATTCTGATGTATCGAGGAGAAGCAGCTTGCCGACAGTATTTGCGTTCGGTGCTAGTCAAACAAAAGAAGGATTCATAATCTCTATCAAAGAAAGGAATTTAAATTATGAAACGGAATCAAACACGAGTAATTGTTGTAAGTCTGACCAGCACATTAGCGGCCATATCTATCGGGTATTTAGGAGTGCAAATTTTTGGCAGAAATACAATGTACATGATTGCAACAGGAATGTTAGGGCTGGGTACTGGGGGATCTATTGGTCAGGCTTTGGTAGAAAAAAGGCAGCAGCGAGTAGTACAAACACAATTAAGACAATAATAGGAGCAATCGCATGGAAACTTCAAAAGTTGTTACTATTCCCGATTATTGGACATTACCAAAATACTCGTTAGGGCAGAGAACCAAGCAGGGAGTGATTGTTGGGATTCAGTATTATCCACCCAATAATCTACTGACTGGCTTATGTAACGAATCTTGGCGTTATGCTGTCATAGATAAAAACGATTTTTCTGAAGTGTCACATCTTGAAGAGGAGAAAATTCATCCACTGACACCGATTGAATTACGTACTGAACTTGAAGCCGAGATTGAAGCGCATCAAACTAAAATTGTAATTCTCAAGCAACAGTTGGAGACAATATCCAATACTTAACTATTACGCCGTAAGTCTCCCACTGAATTTGGTACTCCAAATCAGTGGCGAGATATAAGGTGGTTGACGAGGATTGCATCCAATATTAACTTTTTGCACAGCAAAAACAAATATTAGATGTATGACGAGTCAACAATTATTTTCTTTTGCTTACTTATCACAAATTACATATTATGGTAAAATAAATGCATTGAGGAGGTGATGTTGAGTGTTGCACAAGGCTGTACAAGTTCGTTTATATCCATCAGTTGAGCAGCAAATTCAATTAGCTCAAGCTTTTGGTTGCGCTCGTTGGTGGTGGAATTATGCCCTAAATAAGTCAATTGAGACTTATAAGGAAACGGGGAAAGGACTTAGCCGTGCGGCACTCAACGCATTTCTTCCTACACTCAAAAAGGCAGAAGAGACTGTGTGGTTAGCTGATTGTTATAGCCAAGTTTTACAGGCTACGACACTCAATCTAACTACAGCCTACAAAAACTTTTTTGAGAAACGTGCTGGATTCCCTAAATTCAAATCTAGGAACGAAAAACAGTCTATCCAGTATCCTCAAAACGTCAAAATTGTAGATGGCAATGTTAAACTCCCTGGCAATATAGGGGTAATCAAAGCCAAAATACATAGACCGATTGAGGGGAAAATCAAAACTGTTACTGTAAGCAAAACACCTTCCGGTAAATACCTTGCGTCTATACTGACCGAGTTAGAGGGTGAAAACCCAATTATTTCAGAAGGTAAGATATATGGTATTGATTTAGGCTTGAAACACTTTGCTGTTGTAACCGATGGCGAGAAAGTTTCTAAATACGACAACCCTAAATACCTTGCCAAACATGAAAAAAATCTCAAGCGTAAGCAGAAAAAATTAGCACGTAAGGTAAAAGGGAGTAATTCAAGAAATAGATATAGAAGAGTTGTTGCCAAGGTGTACGAGCGAGTTAGTAATTCGCGGCAAGATTTTCTACATAAACTTAGTTATAAGTTGGTCAGCGATAGCCAAGCTGTCATAGTAGAGAATCTTCATGTCAAAGGCATGGTACGCAATCATAAATTGGCAAAGTCAATATCTGATGTGGGTTGGGGAACATTCACTAATTTTCTAGCCTACAAGCTAGAACGCAAAGGTGCGAGGTTAGTTGAGATTGATAGATGGTTCCCCAGTTCAAAACTTTGCTCTAATTGTTTCTATCAAATAGGTGAGATGCCATTGGATGTCCGTGACTGGACTTGTCCTCATTGTAATACTCATCATGATCGTGATGGAAACGCAGCCGCAAATATTAGAGCAGAGGGTATCAGAATGATAAAGGCGGAAGGTTCAGCCGTCTCTGCTGTAGGAGGGGAGGTAAGACCAAAACTAGGGCGAAAGTCCAAGTTGCGGCACTCCCTCGTGATTACAGAAGCCGACACTGTACTTGGTACTCCAAGTCAGTGTGGGTAGTTCACGTCGATGCCCACATACTGAGAAGTGTCTCTAATAATAGATGACTTGAGCAGTGTAGAGCCAACTTTTCACCAGAAATGGAAAAGTCCGAGTTAGAAGAATAATGCTCAACTTTTTACAAAAGATGGCGATTTATCCCATTCCTTCAATGTATGGGATAAATCGCCATTTACCGTAAGAATCAATAGTCATCTCACAAAGTTTAAACGTTGAGAACCTAGAAGAAAGGCTAGGTTAAACAGCACACACTTGTTGGCAAAAAAAATAATTCAAATAGGATTATTGCGATGAGCTTGACTATGCTGAAATCTTTTCACTGGCCGCTTGATGTATAATTTCTTTCTTTAACGAATCTGCTGCAACTGCTGCAATGGTTTCCCAATCTTCTTGTTTTAATAACAACCCAAGCAGTTCGCGCAGTATCTCTCGATTAGAAATGAATTCTTCGCCATAAAGTTCATCATTTTCCAGAGTAGCAAGTATGTATTCTCTTACCTCTGGTGTCGGCAATCTAAACTTTTCAAGTATTCTTTCTCTTGCAGCAATAACTGCGATTTTCGTAGCCGTGCCTAAATTCCAATTATTCAGTAGCAACCGCACTTCTCTATTTAGAGAAATACGCAACGTTGTGAAACGTCCCAAAAGTTCTAGATTGCCCATTAATCCGGCAAATGCTGAACCCCAATCTAATCCAGCCCCAATATTGCCACCAACTTTATCCTCAGCTCCAACAGCTTTTCTTAAGTATTCTTCATCAAATAATTGACTCATTTAGCTTTACTACCTCATACAGAAGAACGGCGAACTCCATACTCAAAGTAAACTAGATCGTCATAATCTTCATCTTCTCCCACATCAATCATGCCTTGGTTATCATAAAATTCTTCTACTCCCGGTAGTGAGTGTAACCCTACTCTTCCCTCATAACCTAGCTCTAAACTGCGAGTTCTGGCAAACGCTAAGAATGCAGTCCCAACACCTTTTAATTTCGGAGGACGTTGAATATATGTCCGATTCCAAGGTGCAGTAGCTATACCGTCAACATATACTAAGCGTTTTCCCTCTTGTAGACGAGAACCGTGCATTTGGGTTTCAATCAGCATTAACCCTTGAGTTTCATCTTCATATTCAATAGCATAACCTTCACGGTTTGCTTGTCTATTAATAATAAACTCAAGTTTAAACTCCCAGTCCCAAAATTTGTCTGATTGGTCGTACAGTTTCAATTGTTCTTTCCACTTGTTGGCATAATCATCGACGTGCTTTTGCAATAGCTCCACTAAATCTGCTTCCACAACCGTGTTATCTTGACCGCGAATTAGTTTTACCAAAAGAAGCATTGCACCAAAATTACCCATGAACTAATTGTATCAATACCATCAATCAGCAGCATAACCGTCTATCTAGCCCAAAAAGAACAATGGCTCTCGATCCCATTTCAGAAAAAAGCCCCAAAAACAGGGCTTTTTTTCATTCCTATTTTTTTTCGTCAACCCTGCCACTTCTTTTGTGACACCCATCCTGTATAGCTTTGAGTGCTTTCAAGTGACACCAAGTTCATAATTTAACCATGCCGCTTTTTGTGACATTCCTTTAATAGCAAGGGTTCTAGAGTTTTACCCAATCTTGCCGCTTTCTGTGACATCTATACACAGTAAGCCTTTTAGATGTCACGGCAGACCTTGCTGCTTTTTTGTGCCGCTTTGTGATCCGATGCGACAGTAAAATATAGATGACGTTTTAACCCAAATTCAGGCGGATCAACCAAAAAAAACCTCATTTACGCTCGCTAAACTCTTGGTAATTCCCCGTTGTGTCTATATTTGAATATGGTATGAATTAATGCTCATCTCTGCTGATACCAAAATTCCTTTTCCACGCTCCCTGGTTTATGCTACCTATCGGGACAAATTAGTTGAACTAGTTCCCTATATGCCAAACGTGCGTCAGATCACACTTTTATCACGTAAGGAAGCAGGCAGTAATATTTATACTGTCAATGAATGGCACGGTGGGAGTGAAATTCCAGCAGCAGCAAGAGTTCTGCTCAGTGAAGATATGCTTTCTTGGACAGAATATAATACCTGGAATCAGGCAGATTTGACAGTTGAATGGCGTATTGAAACTCACGCTTTCACAGAAGCAGTCAAGTGTTATGGCAAAAACCGCTTTCTGGAAGATGGTAATAATACAGTAATTGAAAGCCGTGGTGAACTAGTGATTGACCCGAAAAAAATTAAGGGAGTACCATTCTTTCTCACAAGTACAATTGCTCATGTAGTTGAAGATTTTTTAGGGAAAAATATACAACCAAACCTTGTAGCCATGAGCGCGGGAGTGCGCCAGTATCTAGAACAAAATCCATTAGATTGACATTATATTGAAAGGCAGAATGTCAATCTCATGGCGCACTCGTTCATTTAAAAGTCAAGTGGTGGGCGGGAAGTAAATGTATTAAAAGCTAAATATTCACTATGCGTTCGCTATACTTGCTAATTCTAACCAACGATTTAATTCTTTTTGGTTAATGATGCGTAACTTAGAGAAAGGAATACGGCGTTTAGATGCCCAACGGTAGAGGGTTCGCAAACTAACTTTGTAACCTATTTGTTCATAGATATAGTCCGGTAATTCCCGTCCTAAAAGTGGAAATTCCAGATTTTCTAAATCAATGCCAAAATTGGTAAATCGTGCTTTATCCTTCATCAGTAACAATGAAACGTCAGATAAAGAATACTTTTTGAAAGGATTTTGACGTTTCAGATATATCAGTCCTAATAAATAGCAGCACTCTTTGAGCTTGACTTCTCTCTTGTAAGGCTGAACGCCACATATTCTTAGGCAGTTACGCCAAGTTCTTTGACAAATATTCTTACCTAAAATATGTTCACAAGCTGTTTTCACCCAAGCAAGACTGTATGCTTCTTGAATATTTTGCATATTTTGTTGCTCCCTTTACTTCAACAATGCCCAGGTTAAACCTGGGCGCGAAAATTACTCTTCTTCTCCCTGATTGGCAACGTCAGGGGAAATTTTCTCTCTCAAGCGTTTGTTAATCATTCTCTTATTACTGCGCTCAACATAAACGCCAAAACCGTTTTCCCAAAATACACGATGTAGTTCTGATAATTTCCAACCCTCAAACTCGGCCAGTTCTTCTGCTTCTTCAAAGAGTGCTGTTGGCACGTAAAGTTCAATCCTGGTCATTCCCTGTGCTTTTGTTCTAGGCATTGTTGCATCCATATTTAATCACCCAGATTATCAAATGAGATTGGTTATGGGACAAGAACCCTACAAATAAATATTTTTGGGTTCTTATGTGATATGTAGCCAATATAGACTATATTAGTGGTGTAGTACCGTATAAGAAACAAAATAATATGGAAAAAATCAAACAAATACTAACTTTGCAAGGGATTGAGTTTGATGAGGGCGATATTTTGTCCGCCGCATCAGCTATTGGCATGGATGTTGATAATTTGAATGATGCCGAAGCCCAAGAAGTGGCAATTCAAGTTGTACAAGCCAAGAAATCAACTGCTTTGACCACTGCTAATGGCAAGTCCAAAAATGGCAATGGTAAACTCGGTAAAAACTCACCCCGCCGTAAATCCATTCCTCCATTGCAAGGCGCGATCGCTCATGCATCTCAGGTTTCAAACCAAGAAATTCAATCCTTGGAGGATGTTCTCAACGTCGGGATTGATGCTTACACAACTGATAAAGCTGACCAGTTGTTATCAACGATTCGCAATGCCCCCAAGGACGTGGTGAGTAAGTTTGTCTCTAAGGCGATGGAGGAAGAAGCTGACGTAGATTCCTTTCGTGCAATCGGTGACGAACTCGTTGCGGGTATTTTCGGCATTAGCCCAACAAATGCGACCGAATAAATTAATCTTGGTAGCAGCAGTACTGAATCTGCTGCTATTGACCCTCGTTTTGGGCGTGGCAATATATGGAGCAACAAGACCAAACCCATCGCAAAGCATTAAATATTCACCTGAAGAAGGACGGGGAATTGAATCTGTCGGGGCTGACACTAGAAAACCTATCTTCAGAAGAATTCCTAATAGTCCAGCAAATTATTGATGAGTCGAGAACGCGATCGCAGTCCAATAGACAGATTGAGGAGTTAATGCAACGGGGAATGATGGCTCAAACTGCGATCGCAGCAATAACAGTATTGATGTTTTCGTTCATGGGCATATATGGCATAACCCGATATATCGGTTCACAAGTTCAACAAGTACAGCAGACTTATACCAATTTTAAGTAGTAGGGGGGAGAAAAGAATGTTAGGGAAATGGCTTCCTGGTTTATTTGGCGGGAAAGGTGATGGAGTAGTATCAACGGATTTAAGAGTTGGGGATGCAACACAAATTGAGGGTAATTTACCTTCATCAATCCGCGATCGCTACACATTGCCAGCTTACACTACAGCACAGGAAGTTCTGGATGAAGCAGAAGTCGCTGGCACTCTAAAAGCACAGAAGTGGTTACATACAAAGTTCTCCCGGCACAAGCTCAAACAGTTGCAATCTTTAGCAGAGATGTATAAAAACCAGTTGGCATATTCTCAAGAAGCCATGAAGGTTGAGGAGGATTTGCAGCGAACCAGAGCATTGCATGGGGAAGCGGTGATCCGTCATGCTTTCGGTTCTATTGAACAACAACGTCAATTGGGGGGATACGAGAAAGCATTTGATGAAGTGGGAGACAGCTTTAGGTTCTAAAGGAGAAAAATATGAAAAATCAACAAGAACAAAATATCAAAGACCTCAAGCCAGAAGAATCCGTCACTTTAGAGGAAATACCAGAGAATATTCAGGAAATCCAAGAGCAGATGAACACAGAAGGAAAAACTTTAAACTGGACAACCTCATTTGATAACAACAAACCCAAATCAGTTACGTTTTTTATTTATTGAGATTATGCAAATTAAACTGTCCTTCGTTGGATATGCCGTCTCTGGAGTCGGGCTGTCAATGTTAATGGGATTTCTCTCAGTTTCTAGCCCAGTCAGTCAATTCTTGGTGTGGATTATTGGCATGATTTGCATTTGCGGTTTGGCAGTTGGTTTCTTTAACTTTGCTGGCTTAGTCGTTAAAGGATTCGGTTTCAACCGCAAGACTTTCACCATTGGGTTAATGCCTGGGGTGATATTCCTGTTTATTTTCTTAACATTAGTTGCAGCTGGTGTTGCGTTGGGGGTGCGATAGCAATGACATTTGAACTAGAACGGCTAACTGTTAGTAGTGCTATTCATGCAGAACGGACTATTTTATGTTCTTTAGGAGCAAGTGCAGTTATGTGTCTGTCTGCTCCTTTTTTCTTAAATACTGACCGAATAACAACCGGAATCTTACTCGGCGCTGGGACGATCAGTGCTGGGTTGTTTGGGGTATCCGCTCAAATCAGCGAAAGTAAGGAAAAAGTTTACCAGTCTTTGCTAGAAGCTGACCTCAAAGCACTCAAACAGCATTTACAGGGTCAGGCAGCATACAATTATGTCACTACTGCGATCGCAGCTAAACGCAGAGTTGCTGACTATGTAAATCGGCTACCAATGCAAGAGCGCCCCCGGTGGATAGCTGAATATCAGTTGCAAGGGTTGGTTACACTCCCAGAACCACCAGTACAACAATCATCCTCACCGACTGGTATTCCCAATCCCGATATTGCTGATATTGATGAAGAGTCGGTGCAGTCCGTGATTAATCCGGATGCGATGAAAATTCTGCAAGCCCTAGCAGCAAATTATCCTGGTTACATCAGAATTGATGGTGCTTGGATTGATGAACTGTGTGATGCTGCATCTAATCAAAATATGACTCTTCGCAGTAATCACCATTTTTACCTTTCTGGTGGAACACAGTCTGGGAAGTCCACTCTAGCAGGGGTGATTATCAATAAAATTGGTGTCAAGTCTCAAGCACCAGCAATTGTCATCGGCAGCGATCCAAAGGATGATGTCACCAGATGGCTGTGCAAGTTTAGCCGTAAGTTTGACGGCATGAAAGAATTAAAAAACTGGATTACCTTTGCAACTGGCATGATTGATCAACAAAAAGCAAGAGTTGCAAAAGTTGGTGGTGAATGTCACGGTGTCCCAGAATTATTTCTTGCTCAAGATGAAGTTGATAGTGTTTATGGTGGTGGTAAAGGACTTCCAGGAATGGTTGATGCTGACACTGCCAAAGACTTGCAAGGTTTTTGGAACTATATCATCAAATTCACTGCTGGGTTAAAAAGTCATGGTTTATTTATGGGCCAGTCCCCACTCTCTGGGGAAACCGGATTTAGCCGCCCGTCCTTGAAAAATGTTTGCTTTATTGCGATGGGGCAGACATCGAGTTATATCCTTGACCATCCCCAAGACTTTGTAAACGTTAAAAAGGAGATTCTGGAAGTCTTACGACAGGCTTGCGAAATGTTAGATAAAGCCGGAGTTCGATATGCCTTAGTGATTCCCACTCGCTCTAATCCCTTTGTTGCCCTAATCCCAGAATTTGATATCAAGGGTCTGGAACAAAAACAAGATTTCAAACCGAATGCTGACACTGTTAATAGTTCTAAAAATAATCAGCAATCCTTACAGCAGCAGGTTGACTGGTACGAAGAAATTAGAAAATGGGCAACAGAATTAGGGAGAAGACCGCATTTTCAGGAAATCAAACAAAAGTGGCACGAATTAACGGGGCAAGAATTAAACGAAAAGGGAGTAAAATTACTATTAGAAAATCTCGGCTACCCAGACAATTAAACTGGAATGCTCGGTATGGTAATCCCAAAGAGTACAGAAAACAAGTAGCAATCGCTCACCGAAAAACTCACAATTATTGTGTCGTTTGCCTGACTAAGAAAAGTGAAGAAATCCATCATGCTTACTACGGCAACGACATCATTGGTCAATCTACATTTCCTACGTGCTACCGTTGTCATAATGAGATTTGTCATAGTCCAATCAACTGGATAAAAAGCCCTAGTAACCCAGTTTGGGGCAATCGTAATACTGACGAATTTATTACGAGATTGAAGCTGGGATATCAGCTACTTTATGGAGGTGTTATTTGGTGATTAAGCTATTGATAAAATATGCACCAGATTCAGTTGTTGATGCTATGAATGATATTTCTTTAGCAGAACTGGACAAGCGAGGTTTAATAGTCTGGACAGACGCACTGCCACTAGAGCCAGAAGATGAAAACTCAGCATTTAATTTGGCTTCTCGTTTCACTGAAGTAACGCCTGATAATCTACTAGAACTTTTCATGACTATTGCTCAAATATACACAAACTACGGCGATTGTTTAGCCTTGAGATACTTGATGGAATTATCGGCAGAATACTTTGGATTGATCGGAGTTGAATAAAATGTATAACGAATACGATAATTTGAGTTTTGAAGAACAATTACACTTAACCGAATCCCTTGTCAGACAGCGACACAATCAGCAGATGTTCTTGCGCCGAAATGCTCAACTTTTGCGGGAGGAGTTAGAGCTTGAAGCTGAATTGTTAGAAGACAGTCCAGAGTTAGCTCAGGTGATTCATTCTTTTAATATGCAGGAGATTCAGAGTAATCAGCAAGGGCTAGAGAATGTTTTAGGTGCAGAAGGATTAGGGACAAAAAAGCAAAGTGTTTGGAGTAAGTTTTTTCCCGGATTGGGTGGGAGATAAATAATTAATGGGCTAAATCTATTTCTTTTGATGTTGCTAATAAAGGTTAAATTAAAGTGCCTTTTGTCAATCAGTTAAAATACTCAAAATAACCTTAATAAAAATTTTGACAGATCCCTTGCTGGTTCTAAAATGAAATTTGACTTCATCGCTGACACGCCTCAGTTTATGCAAAACTTTAGACAAGATATAAATGCCAGAGCTTCTATGGATTTGGAACAGCGAAGGACTTGGTATTCTCCTGTTGCTGATATTTATTACAACGCAAGACCACACTATCCGAAGGAATTAATTGATCGGTCTGTCGCTTTAGCCCAACTTGACTCAGATGCGTCGATTCTTGAGGTTGGTTGTGGTCCAGGAAATGCGACGGTGGCTTTTGCTCAATTTGGTTTTTCAATGACGTGTATTGAGCCAAACCAGGATTTTTATCATTTGGCACAACACAACTGTGATCGATATCCAAAAGTTACAATTTGCAATACTTCATTTGAGGAGTGGGAACTAGAAGCAAAACAGTTCAATGCGGTTTTAGGAGCCAATTCCTTTCACTGGATACCGCCAGAGATTAGATATACCAAGGTAGCATCGGCAATGTGCGATAACGGTTTTCTTATTTTGCTATGGAATCTGACCCCAGAACCGAAATACGAAATTTACCAAGTTCTAGAGGAAGTGTATCAAGCTTATGCTCCCTCATTTGCCCGATATGACGGTGCAGAAGTTCAAGCGGAGGTTTTGAGGGGTTTTGAACAAGAGATTTTAGACTCCAATTGTTTTCAAGAGTTGGTTGTCGAGCAAACCACGTGTAAAGTCACCTATAGCATTGATGACTACCTCAAGCTTTTGATTACCTTGCACAGAGTAGAGCCACAAGCCAAAGAGTTACTATGCGTAGGATTGCGAGAGAAGCTAGAAAAATTTGGAGATAGCGTACAACTTGAGTTTCTTTCTGCTGTTCATGTTGCCCGCAAAGCACCTGTGAGAGGTTAGGCACTTGCCAAGAATAAATCAGCCCAGCCGTCGCTTTCACCTTGAGGGCTTTCATCACTGAATTTTGAATCCTGGCTCCTGAATCGGATGAAAATAAATCAATAAACTAGTTGTTGGGTGAGTACATTTTTTCTTTGCTCAATTGCCATGATTTGCTGTACCTGCCTGCCATAAGTAATTTCTTGGTCTGCGGTTAACATTGGGTAACGACCAATCTCTTGCAAATAGATACGAAACATGTATGGACTCAGGCTGGACATACGACAAAACTTTTTTGATATTTAGACGAACTTAAAAGTATAAATCAAATCAGTGAATTAATTTTCCTGATTTAAACAGCCAAAAATATTAACCTGAGATTGCAATAGATGAATTCAATCTAGAAGATAATCATTTTTAAGGATGTCCGTCATCAATTGAAGACACCTCAAGAGCGATCGCCTACTATACCTCCGTTCCAAGGTTCTACCTGTGGTAAATTTTGTAATTAAACTTAACTTGTTGAGAATTAATTATGGCATTACCCAAGCTACTTTGAGAGTTCCTGACTTAACGGGAAAAGTCAGGTTTCCTGTATTTGAAAATCGGGTGAATTAGTAAAAAAATACTTCAATACCTTAAATAGAAGGGGGTAGGTGTTATATGTTTATACATACAAATCATCTTGCTCACGAGTGAGCGCATAGATGCGAAATAGGTTTAGGTAGCTTTCATACCTGCTATATAGGTATTTAAAAGCATATTTGTGTACATAAAAAGACTCAGAGCCGAATACTAAAAAAAGGACATCAGTATGGTAATTACTAGACGGGATGCACTCAACTTAATCGGAAAGAGTACGCTTATGCTACCGCTAGGGGCTTTGAGTATGGGAGCTGGCCAGTTCAGCCCACAAATTAAACTTTTTCAACAGCCATTTCGGATTCCACCTGTTCTCAATCCTGTACATAGTGACTCTAATGGAGATTACTATGAAATCACTATGCAACAAAGCCAAGTAGAGATTTTACCAGGATTAAACACTAAGATTTGGGGCTACAATGGCATGACACCTGGCCCTACTATTCGAGCGCAACGCGGTAGACAATCAATAGTACGTTTTATTAATAATTTGCCAGAATCAATGGTAATCCATCTGCATGGGATGGCTTCTTTACCTCAGTATGATGGTTACGCAGAAGATTTTATTCCCTTTGGTTACTACAAAGATTATATCTATCCTAACAACCGGGCGGCTACCCTCTGGTATCATGACCACGCACTTCACCAAACCTCTCGTCATGTATATATGGGGTTAGCAGGCATGTACATTATTGAGGATGACCTAGAGTTAAATCTGCCTTTGCCGAAAGGAGACTACGATATACCTCTGATTATTCAAGACAAAAGATTTGACAGTGATGGCTCCCTTATTTTTGACGATCGCCGTCAAAGAGGTCTATATGGCGATATCATGCTGGTGAATGGAGTACCTTATCCTCGGATGGAGGTAGCGAATCGCAAGTATCGTTTCCGAATATTAAATGCTGGTACTTCTCGCACATGTCAACTACAACTAAGTACAAAAGATGATTTAATTATCATCGCCTCCGATGCTGGATTACTCAGCGCCCCCGTCAGAACGAAAAATCTACGGATTGGTGTCGCTGAACGTTATGAATTTATTATCGATTTTTCTAAATATCCCATTGGTACCCAAGTAGTGTTACAGAATCCTATATTCTCAAGTAACATCGATTCTGACAATCGTACTCAGCAAGTAATGCGTTTTGATGTGGTCAGGCAAGAAAGCGATGATAGTGACATACCCAATACTTTACGTCCTGTACAGATAATACCAGTATCTTCAGCAGTCAGAACCAGAACCTTTAGCTTTGGTCGTGGCAACCAACTATGGCAGATTAACAATAGAACTTGGGATAAGAACAGGATTGATGCCAATCCGAGTGTTGGTGATGTTGAGATTTGGAACCTCGTAAATACTGGAGGTGAGTGGATACATCCTGTACACATTCATCTTGTAGATTTACAGATGATAGACCGCAATGGCTTGCCACCATTACCTTATGAACGAGGTTGGAAAGATGTATTCTTGGTGGAATCAGGTCAAACTGTACGGGTGATAGCCAAATATGGACCTCATGCAGGTAAGTATATGATGCACTGCCATAACTTGGTTCATGAAGACCACGATATGATGACTCAATTTGAGGTCGGCTCAGGGGGAGCAAATCCAATCACAACAGCGAAAGCAAAACCACTTCCCGCACCACCCTTCTAAAATTTTAGTCTCCATACAGTTGTTGATCGAATTTTTCCATTTTCTCCATATCATAAGGATGAGGAGGTTGAGGATTAGTACCTTGGACTATGGGTTTTGGTGTTTGCTTAGAAGTTGACTCTAATGTTTTTGCAGAACTATCCTGTTTTTGATTATTTTGTGTAGTTTCAGAGGATTTAACAGTTTCAGTTGGTTCTAATTTCATCTGCGGCTGAGGATTAGTTACAGTCACTTCTGCAATCAATGCTAAGTTTTGTGACAGTGGCATACTAAAAGCGATTGGAGCTAAAAGTAAGGAAGAAAGAAACAGAATTATTGACACAAAAAATATTTTCAACATAAGTTTTTCTCTTTTAGTGAAGAGGAGCTTTTACCCTAATCGTAGCTTAAGAAACTGTTAATCATTTTATTTTGCAGTAGTTCCAATGCTAAAGGCTAATATTATTTCTTACCTGCTTGCACACGCCCTTTTCTACCTTGTGTCACCTTCGATTCTGATTCTTACTTACTGGAGTTAACCATTTTCACCAAGGAAGAATGTAGTTAGTGTATGCCCTGGCCCTACTTCTAGTAAGACTTGCTCTGGCGTTGCCAATAATTTCTCTACACCTTGGGCAAACAGTACTGTGGAACGCAGATGTTGAGCGTAGTAGTCAGGATTTGTGGCTTGGGTGACTGTAATCCAAGTACCAGTTAGGTTGGAAATATAAGGAATTTTTGAGGGATTTAAAGTAATTTTTTTTACTTGCTCTGTAAATACCTCTAAAATTGGTTCCATCATTTACGAATGGAAAGCATGGGAAGTATGCAGTTGGCGAGATTCAATCCCTTGAGCAGCAAGCTGATTTTGTAGTACCTCTATTGCTGCTATGGAACCGGAAACTACACACTGTGATCGCTGATTAATCGCAGCAACAGAAAGTTCTGAACCTAACAGAGATTGTACCTTGTCTGCGGACAGAGGAACTCAAAGCATTGCTCCAGTGGGAAGTTGCTGCATCAACTGTCCGCGTGTTGCTACCAGAGATAAGGCATCTTCTAGAGAAAAAACTTCTGCAAGAGTTGCGGCTACATACTCGCCAATACTATGACCGATCGCAGCTTCGGTTACATTCTTTCTTACAATTATCCAATTGAAATCAACTGTATTCAGCTAGGCTTAATCTAAATGACGCGACAATTCTGGCAATACCACAACGTCTTACCAGCTTATGTCCCAGACAAAGCATTTTCTAAATCAGCTTGCAAGTCTAATACATTCTCAATACCCACAGAAAGACGGACTAAATTATCATTAATTCCCCGCTTATATCTTTCTGCATCTGGTAAAGAACCATGAGTCATTTTCGCAGGATAACAAAGTAATGACTCTACACCTCCTAAACTTTCTGCTAACAAAAACAGCTTGAGACGAGCAGCAAATTTTTCCACTTCTGCAAAACCGCCTTTTAATTCCAAACTAATCATCCCACCAAAACCAGACATTTGTGATTTTGCCAATTGGTGCTGTTCGTAGCTAGGTAAACCGGGATAATAAATACGCTCGACTTTGGGATGTTGTGCTAAAAATTTAGCTAATACTAAAGCATTTTTTTCGTGTTCTCGCATTCTCACAGCTAGAGTTTTAATTCCTCTCAGTACTAACCAGCTATCAAAAGGACTAGGAACTGCCCCAATTGCATTTTGATAAAATTTCAATTCGGTGTATAGTTGCTGATTAGATGTCACAACTGCACCGCCAATAACATCGCTATGCCCTCCTAGATATTTGGTGGTGCTGTGGACTACAATATCTGCACCCAATTCCAGTGGTCTTTGAAAATAAGGACTGGCGAAGGTATTATCAACTACTAAAATGATATTGTGTTGACGAGCAATTTTTACTAACGCAGCAATATCAATTATTTTTAACAAGGGATTGGTTGGAGTTTCCACCCAAATCAATTTAGTCTGGGGTTGAATAGCAGCCTCAAAGTTAGAGATATCATCAATATCTACATAAGTGGTTATTACATCCCAATTTTTCACTACTTTTTCTAACAAACGATAAGTACCACCATATAAATCATCCCCAGCAACAATATGATCGCCACTTTTGAGTAAACTTAAAACTGTGGTAGTAGCAGCTAATCCAGAGGCAAATGCTAAACCAAATTTAGCGTTTTCAATAGCAGCTAAAGCTTCTTCTAAAGCATTTCGGGTAGGATTTCCCGTGCGAGAATATTCATATCCTTTGTGTTGACCTATTGCGGCTTGCTCGTATGTAGAAGTTAAATAAATCGGCACAATCACAGCACCTGTTTCTGGGTCTGATGGTTGTCCTTCATGAATTGCTTTTGTTTCAAATTCCATTTTTTTCTCGTCTTAGTTTTGACTAATCCAATATCTAATTAAATCTGCTCTGGTAATTAATCCAATAGGAGTATTATGCCGCGTAATAATAATTCCTGTAGTTCCAGATAAAAGCACTCGATAGGCTTCTGCTACATCCACATTTTCATCGAGAATTGGTAGCGGCTTACCCATCACAGCTAAAACTGTTTGGTTAGAAAAATTAATTCCGTCATGCAGAAATTTCATTAACGATGCCTCATTCAAGCTACCTACTACTTGATTGTGATCAATAACAGGTAACTGGGATATATTTAGCTTTTGCAGCAGATTTGTGGCATTAATTAAAGTATCATTGGAACTAATAGCTACTAAAGAAGGGAAATCAGTTTTTTGTTGTAAAATTTCTTCAACCTTGATAGTTTTTACAGTTTTACCTTCCCAAAAACTATTTTCCTGCATCCAGACATCAGAGTAGATTTTATTAATGTAGTTTCTGCCTGTATCGGGTAATAAAACTACAATATACTTTGGCTGTGATAGTCGATTTGCATACTTGAGAGCTGCGGTTACTACTGTACCACAAGAACCTCCCACTAGTAAGCCTTCTTCTCTGGCTAGACGACGCGCCATATTAAAAGATTCTTTATCAGTAACTCGAATCATTTCATCAACTAATTGACGATTAAAAGTTTTAGGAATAAAGTCTTCCCCAATTCCTTCAACTTTATAAGATTTAGGGCTATCTCCTGATAAAATAGACCCTTCTGGATCTGCACCAACAATTACAATATTGGGATTTTGCTCTTTGAGATATTTTGCCACTCCAGAAATTGTGCCGCCAGTTCCCATACCTGCAACAAAAACTTCAACTTTACCTTGACTATCTGACCAAATTTCTGGGCCAGTAGTTAAGTAATGAGCTAAAGGATTGTGGGGATTTTCAAATTGATTTGGTCTATAAGCGCCCGGTATTTCTTTAGCTAATCTTTCAGCGACACCGTTATAACTTTCTGGAGAATCAGGTGCTACAGATGTGGGTGTGACAACTACTTCTGCGCCATAAGCTTTGAGCAGATTAATTTTATCCTGACTCATCTTATCAGGCATGACAAAAATACATTGATATTTTTTCACTGCGGCGATTAATGCTAATCCTACACCAGTATTACCTGCGGTAGCTTCAATAATAGTTCCCCCTGGTTGTAGTTCACCTGTTTTTTCAGCTTGTTCAATCATTGCCAGAGCAATTCTATCTTTGGTACTACCACCAGGATTCAGATATTCTACTTTGGCATAAATAGGAGATTGGGTATTTTCAGTTACGTGATGCAGTCTGACTAAGGGAGTTTTACCAATTACTTGCAAGATATTTTCGTAAGTAGTCATATTTACCCTCTAGAGTTATGAATCTTTCTTTTTGTTGGATTGAGGGATGTTGAAATTCAGCACTAAGAAAGAAATTAATTTCAGAATGTAGGTTTGAGATTTGACTGTAGCTTTAGTAATTTTTTACTTGCTGTTTGTAATGTTTCTGATTTTTTACTAAAGCAAAAGCGGATAAATGAATTTCCGTTTTCTGGTTGGTTAAAAAAGCTAGAACCTGGAACTACAGCAATACCAATTTCTTTGATTAAATAGTTGGTAAATTCAATATCAGTTTTATAGCCAAATTTAGAAATATCCGCAAATATGTAATATGCACCTTGGGGGACAAAATAAGGAATTCCGACTTGATCTAAAATTTGGAGAATGCTATTTCTTTTATCATGATACAGTCTAGCTAGTTCTTGATAATAAGATGGCGGCAACTGCATGGCGGCTACTCCGGCTCGTTGTAATGGTGCAGGCGCACCCACAGTAAGAAAATCATGAACTTTTCTGATAGCTCCTGTTAATTCAGGTGTTGCTAAAATATAGCCGACTCGCCAACCAGTGACGCTGTAGGTTTTGGAAAGACCGTTAATGGTAATAGTACGATCTGCCATTCCTGGAAGGGTGCCTAGTAGTACGCCAAGGGAACTTGGCGGGGTAAAGGGGAAGGGGGAAGGGGGAAAGGGTTTAAATCCTTTCCCCTTTTCCCTTTCCCCTTTCCCCAGTCCTCACTTAGCATTTTTGGGTTGGCAGACTACTAGTGCAATATGTTGAGTACCATCATAGAGAATGTGTTCATAGATTTCATCTGTAAATGCGAGAACATCCCACTTTTGACATAGTTCGGCAATTAGGGTAAGTTCTTCACGGTTAAAAACTTTGCCTGTGGGATTGTGTGGGGTGTTGATAATAATAGCTTTTGTATTGTTGTTGAAAGCTTGACGCAACTCAGCTTCATCAAATGTCCAGTCAGGGGGATATAGTGTGACGTATCGGGGTGTCGCACCAGCTAAAATTGCATCGGGGCCATAGTTTTCGTAATACGGCTCAAACACAATTCTGGATTGTCGTGCAGAACCCTCACACCGATGACTTGGGCATTTCTGGCGGACTGCGATCGCCTCCGGCGGGCGGTTACGCCATCGCAGTTAACCTCTGTGGCGTTGGTTCATCCTGATAACGTCCCATCTTACAATACCATGATTGCCACTCAACTCATCCCCAGCGATCGCAAGATTACCTCAACCCAAATAATGGAGATTGCTGCACAATCACCAGTTGATCGAGCAGTTTATTACGGCGGCATCAATGAATGGATACCAATGCCTCTGTTAAAGAATTTCTCTGCTTATGACCGGGATACCAAAAACTTTATTGACTCTGCATCAAGTAATAAGCAAACCTCTCAAGCTGAAACTAAGGAGTCAAGCACACCAACAACCCAAGCTCAACAGATGTTGGCGCTCTTAGAGGATGTTTTAAAAGTCGAAGCGAGTTAAAAATTATGCCAGTCGCCTGACCATAATCCGGATCATCGCAATGTAAATAAAAGTCTCAGAGGTTTCTGGT
>NZ_JACJSH010000070.1:0-32273 GCF_014698055.1 Nostoc sp. FACHB-133 | reverse complement strand
TTGAGAGCATCTACACGCTTAAATACAGACCAAGGTGCCAGCGCGCTCGACGGAATAGTCAATGTGCTGGTAGCCGCGACAACCTTCAGTGGCTCCAAAACTGGAATATTTAATACATGACTAATGCCGGATAAACTCAGTAGTAACAGTAACGTAATAGCAGTGTGTAGAAAGAATCTGCTTAATTTATGGTTCACATCATTTATCCTCCGAAATTAAACGGCGTTGCTGAATCAAAAGATAAATAAACTAGCCGCAGTTAACAGGCTGCTAGTTACTACATCTACTAATGACTCTTGAAATATGCTAGAGATAATAGATTAGAAATCGAACTAACAACCTCAGTATTTATTCGGCTTAGAAAATTTTCGAAATGTGATTACTTCAAAATGCGATGACTATCACTCTTCCATTAATCTAAGCTAGGTATCTGGGCAAACACATCTAAATATTGACGAGCCAGAATGAGATTGTAATTCACCGAGATCCTTATTAGATATGACTTTCAATAAAATAAATCTTCCTATTCTCCAATACTCTGCCAATTGACAAGGGTTCAACGCCCGTAGAAACGGGATGAATAATTGAGTGCTTGAGCAAATTCCTTGTAGAGTAAAGTAGCTTCATAAATATCTGTTTTACTATCCTGCTCAATGGTACTTTTACATAAATATTCATCAGGTATATTACCATAGTCAATCTTCTCACCAGACTGACGACGAAAGCGTTTATTGGAGTCAGGATTTTTATAAGGTATATATAATACTGAATCGGAGCGAAGCTTGGAAATTATATGGAAGTTAACTTACCGAGCCATCTGCAAGGCATTATAATTTCCAAAAATACCATTTAGTACTAAGTAATAAAGAGAAATAAACCCGTCTAAGAGGATATTTGAAAATTCCTGCTGTTGGTAGCAACAAGTTTTAGATCCCCCTAAATTCCCCTTAAAAAGGGACTTTGACACCGGTTATCCCCTTTTTAAAGGGGGGTAGGGGGGATCTAAAAGTGCCTAAAGTCACAGCGAAACACTTTTCAAACAACCTCTAATAACTGGAACAATGAATTAATCAATTTCTGAATTTGAAGTAATTCAGATGTGAAAATTACCTCGACTTTATTCTTGTTCTTACTCCCTTTTGGTTGTCCACCTTTACGTTTCTCTTTGGGTCTCTTTCTCCATCGGCGATCGCTCGAATAATTGCTATCCCAGAAATACCATAGTTTGCGAGAAACGCAAGCCAAAATGCAGGAATATCTTGACAACGGAGTTAAATTAGGCTATCTAATTAATCCGAAAATGCGTCAGGTAGAAATCTATCGTCTTGGTAAACCAGTAGAAATACTAGCATCTCCACAATAATTATCAGGAGAAGATGTTTTACCAAGATTTATTTTAAATTTGCAAATAATTTGGGGATAAAAATTTGATTTGCGATAACAACTGCGTAACGGCTTACAGCAAACTGTCAATACCATAGAAACTTGTGTTGTTCATAGCATTGACGTAATACTGCTTATGGAAACCACCAGTTACTTCTATTGCTGTAAAACTGAAATCGTCCAAAACCGAGAAATTGTCCGTGAGATTTTTCACCCACTGGGAATGCTGTTACACCTAGTAAGTAGACACCAGAAAAGCTGGGATTACTCACAGGACGCAGGGCTATTGTCACTGTTTGTCCGGGAGTGACAGGCGGATCAAAATTCACAGTAACGGTTCGTGTGTCGCGTTCGTCTGTGACTGGGCCTAGTGTTAGCCGAAATTCTTTGCGTCCGCTCGTTCCGACAAAGGCGCGGGTATCATTAAGATTGTAGCGGATGTTTTCTGTTCCTTCCCTTTGTGCGATTGTTACCTTCTGAAGGGATTCTCCAGCATTTTTCGGCAGGTTGATAGTGAAATAGTAAGTTCCACCCCAAACATTCACATCTTTGTAAGTAGTCCTTGCATTCACAAGTTTCGGCGGTTGGACAAAGTAGACTGTACCATCTCTAAGCTGCACCGCTTCAGTCACCGGAAGTGTTACTCCCCCAATACCGATTGCTAACGAAAGGGTTATCCCAAATAAAGTTGCAATACGCATAATTCAAATATAAAAAACGCACTCATTTCAATTTTAATTCTTTGGGAATGAGTGATTTGGGAATGATGGAAGCTTGTTTTTCCCAATCAGAAGATTTCGTGTACCACCAAGCCCAAGCAATTAAAACTGCTTGCAAAGGAAGCCTGACTACGTGTACCCAAGGTGAATTCGGTATATGTTCAATCTTAATCAGATTAACCGCCATATTAATATTGGCAGGGTAAACGGCAATAAAAAGAGCAAGAAGTCCCCAAGCAGCAGCTTGACTTACAGGCGGGACTAATAAGCCGATACCACTCAAAATTTCATAAAAGCCACTCAGATAAACTAATCCTAAAGGGTAGGGTAGTTGCGGCGGCACAATTTTGACATATTCTCCTGGAACAACAAAATGTGTCACTCCAACCACAATGATAGATATAGCAAGAACTACACGTAATATTTCCTTATACTTATTCATGGTTTTGCCTGATTATATACTTGTCTCTATTAATTCAGTTTGATTTATGGATGTTAATCTGTCTTGAGTCAACAGGAGGAAAATCGGCAAAACTTTTCAAAATACCATTTAATTAGCCCTTTCAAGATGACTGGTAAAATCTCTTTTTTTCTCTCTGTGTCCTCTGCGTCTCTGCGGTTCAAAAGTCTCTTATTGAACCACAGAGGCGCAGAGGACACAGAGTAAAGAGCTTAAAGAGGAATTTATTGACAAAACTTTTTACCCACCTTGAAAGGGCTAGTCCTATATATAATTAAGAGATTTATTTAATTGCCCATCATATCTTACAGATACGTGACCGATTCTTTAATCCAATTATTCATAGAAAAATGAGTGATGCTTTTAGCCGACTTTCACCCTTTATCCAAGAATATATTTATCATCATCAGTGGACTGAATTACGACCAGTTCAAATTGCCGCTTGTCAAGTTATATTTGACACTGATGCTCACTTGCTAATTACTGCTGCAACTGCTGCGGGTAAAACAGAAGCAGCCTTTATACCAATTTTGACTTTATTACATACCAACCCTGCTACCACCATCGGCGCATTATATATTAGTCCAATTAAAGCTTTAATTAACGATCAATTTGAGCGTCTTAACGATTTACTCAAAGAAGCAGATATTCCAGTTTGGCACTGGCACGGGGATGTTTCTCAAACTCGAAAAAACAAACTTTTAAAAAATCCTCAAGGTATTCTTCAAATTACACCAGAATCTCTAGAAAGTTTGTTAATTAACAAAAATAACGACCTCATTCGCTTATTTGGTGACTTAAGATTTGTCATCATTGATGAAATTCACGCTTTTATGGGTTCAGAACGTGGTTGTCAAATTATTTGCCAATTACAACGTTTAGCACAGTTAACGCAAAAACAACCACGGCGCATTGGGTTGTCGGCAACTCTTGGTGATTACTCACTAGCTGAAGATTGGTTGCGTTCAGGAACAGATAAGCTAGTGATTACACCTCAAACTGATGGGATAAAACGCCAAATAAAACTAGCTTTAGAACATTTTTATATTACTGATGAAGTAGATGAATGCGAGGCAACAGATTATGAACAATATATTTTCAACCTCAGCAAATCTCGCAAATGTCTGATATTTGCTAATAATCGCACGCGGACTGAATCTGTAATTGCATCTTTGCGACAAATTGCTACAGAACAAGGACTACCAGATATATATCATGTGCATCATGGGAGTATATCTGCTAGCTTGCGGCAAGCTGCCGAGAATGCAATGCGTGAACCCAACAATCCAGCAGTTACCGCCGCCACTCTGACTTTAGAATTAGGTATAGATATTGGTCATTTAGAGCGAGTTATTCAGTTAGAATCACCCTTGTCTGTAGCTAGCTTTTTACAGCGTTTAGGACGTAGTGGCAGGAGAGGTGAAGCTGCCGATATGCGCTTTATCTGCGCTGAAGAGAAACCATTACCAGAAGCTTTTCTACCAGAGCAAATACCCTGGCAGCTTTTGCAGTCTATCGCTATCATTCAACTTTATTTAGAGGAGCAATGGATTGAACCAATCAGACCGATTAAATATCCTTTGAGTTTACTTTATCATCAGACAATGAGTATTTTGACAGCAACAGGAGAACTTTCACCTCATGCTTTAGCTAAACAAATTTTTAGTCTGCCACCCTTTGCTGCTATTTCCAAAGAAGATTTCCAATTATTACTCCGCTATTTAATTGATATTGGTCATATTCAGCATACTGAGCAAGGTAAATTAATCCTTGGTTTAGCAGGAGAAAAGATTGTAAGAAAATTTCAGTTCTATGCTGTCTTTGCTGAACAGCAAGAATATATTGTTAAGCAAGGTGCAACGGAAATTGGCAGTATCGTCACCCCACCTGCTGTTGGAAATCAATTTGCTTTAGCTGGCAGAAGTTGGGAAGTCGTAGAAGTTGACTTTAGAAAGAAGGCTATTTTTGTTAAACAAGCTGAAGGTAAAGCTAGTATTTATTGGCGTGGTAGTAGTGGTACTATTCATACTAAAGTTTTACAACGAATGCAACAGGTTTTATTTGAAAATACCGAGTACAGCTATTTGCAAAAAAATGCTTTACAACGTTTACGTCAAGTTCGCCAATTGGTGCAACAGGTTGGATTAGATAAGCAAAATATTGTGCAATTAGAAAAAGGTAAATGCTGCATTTTTCCCTGGATGGGTACGGTTGCTTATCGCACCCTAGAAAGATTACTCAATTCCTACTGTCGAGAATCGTTGGAAATTACAAGTATTGGCGGATTAAATCCTTATTATTTAACAATCAAATTAGGCAAAGATAAATTTAAATATCTTTATCCCGAAATTGCTTCATTGTGTGAACAAAGAATTAGCTCAGAAGATTTACTCAGTACTTCAGAAGCATCGGAAATTCAAAAATACGATCAATTTATTCCTCATCCACTTTTACGAAAAGCTTTTGCTAGTGATTATTTAGATATGAGAGAACTCAAGGAGCAAGTGGCGCTATGGACAGAATAAATAGAGAATACCGCAAAATGCTCAGACGATTTCTAATCACCGAATATATTTGCTATTTTTTATAAAAATCATAAGTAGGTAATCCAGTAACATCAGTTTTGAGAGCAAACAAATCACCAGAGTAGAAACTTTTTTCGATCTCTGCTTGGCTTAGTCCAACTGAAGCAGTGGTAATGTAAAGGGTTTGCAAATTATCTCCGCCAAAAGTACAGCTAGTTGGCAATTGCACAGGTAGCTTTATCCTCAATATCTCTTCACCCTTGGGATTGAAACGAATCACACACCATCCATCCCACATAGCTGACCAGATATGTCCTTCACTGTCTATTGTCAACCCATCTGGATAGAAAGATTCATGAGTTAAATCAACAAAAATCCGACGATTAGTAATACTTCCAGTTACTGAATTAAAGTCGTAAGCATATATTTTTTTTTGAGGAGAATCTGTTAGGTAAAATGTCTTTTGATCGGGACTCCACCCCAAACCATTAGAAATAGTCAATCCCGTTTCCATTAAATGCAATGAACCATCAGTATCATAGCGATAGAGGCTAGCTTGAGGTTTTTCTATAGAACACATTGAACCAAACCAGAAACGTCCTTGAGGGTCACATTTACCATCATTGAGACGGTTATCTGGAAGATTCACTTCAATTTCCAAAATGGGAGTAACTACACTTGTCTGAGTGTTGAGGAATGCCAAGTGATGACGCAGCAACATAATTAATCTATCTGCACCTGCTGTTGCGATCGCACCTACCACGTCTCCCACATCAAAAAACCCATTTTCCCCCGTAGCAGGATTGAACTGATGCACTCGATGGTTATAAATATCGACCCAGTATAGTAGTTTATCGGTAGAGTTCCAGATGGGGCCTTCACCCAAGCGGGCACGGGCTTCTAGAACATTGTGGAGTGGATATTGCAACTCGTTCATTTCATCAATCAATAACACCATATAGGCAACAGGAAAAAATTTTATCGAAACAGAATTCAGGAGTCAGGAGCCAGAATTCAGTTGAGTATTTTGTGCTACTGGTGGATAGCGCAGCCTTAGCGAGTCTGCGTTCGCTTTTAGCGTCTCGTAGAGAGCATCTGAATCGAGGGGTTTAAGACCCCCACTAAATCTTTGATTTAGTGGTGCAACAATTCCGTGGCGGGTCTGAATCCCCCACTGATAGCGTAGCGGTAGAGAGGAACGAGCGTCTTCATTCTGACTCCTGTTAGCGGTAGCGGGGCGTTTAGCCCATTCTGACTCCTGAATTCTGACTTCTGAATTCTTCTTCAATCAAATTCAAGTAAAAACTGAAGACGCGATGAATTGCGTCTTCCCCAGGTAAAAGAAAAAATTCTTCCTTTTGGCTAAGTTTGAGATTCCCGACTTCGATAAAAAAGTGGGAATCTTGTTTCTAAACAGCTTGTAAAATCTCGTCATCTACAGAAAAATCTACTTCTGCTTTATCTTTTGCATTAGCCAAATAATCATTTTCCAAAGAATCTTGCAACCCAGAAATCAAATCATATTCAGGCTGCCAGTTTAATTCTGTTTGCGCTTTATTCACCGAAGCAAAGAAATGCTGCACCCGCATCGGAAAAGCTTTGCGCTTACCGAAATCAAACTTTTTCGGGTCGTAATGGACGATTTTTACAGCATCGGATGATTTGCCAGCCGCCACAGCACTAGCACGGGCTAAACCATCAAAAGTGACGAAGCGATCGCCTGAGATATTATAAATCTGTCCTACGGCTTGTTTATTGCCCAAAACCTGGGTCATGGCTTGTGCTAAGTCTTTTACATGACCTAGCTGGGTGATATGCAAACCATTTCCGGGGATGGGAATTGGGCGATCGCGCACAATTCTGTCAAAAAACCACCCTTCTAACTCATTATAATTACGAGGCCCGTAAATATAAGTAGGACGAATGGAAGTAAAGGGTAATCCCAATTGAGTCAAATAAGCTTCTGTTTCATGCTTACCCTTATGGCGACTTTTGGGATCTACTAAATCTCCTTCGACATGAGGTAGTTGATCGGATTTGAGATACACTCCGGCAGAACTCATATACACAAAATGTTGCACTCGATCTTGAAAAATCTCTGCAAGTGGTTGAGTATCAGTAAGTTCCCGCCCATTATTGTCAAAAATGACATCAAAGCTTTCTTGTGATAACTTTGCTTTTAATTGGGTAGGGTCAGTGCGATCGCCTATAATTTGTCCTACTCCCTGTAAAGAAGGTGCTGGCCGATTTCCACGATTGAACAGCACCACCTCATGTCCTTGTTCCACTAGTAGTTGAGTCAAATAGACACCAATGAACCGAGTACCACCCATAATTAGAATTCGCATAAACTCACCTTTTCCATATCAGTTGTCGTTACAGGAGTAGGCAGTGAGGAAGGGAGTGCAAGGGATAAGGAAACAGGGGAATAATAATCCTCCATGCCCCATGCCTCATATCCCATACCCAATGCCCAATCTGAGGTTATCATCCATCTGGAACCTCTAACGGAAAAATTGCGTCTTATGTGCTAATCTGGGGCGCTTCCCATTAATTAATCACAAGGGGAAACTTTTCAGTTAACGTCATCAAGTTAGCCTTTGTATCTTCCATTTATTCAAGTTAGCTGTGCCCTTGAAATATGCTCTGGTTCATGAGTGGCTGACACCCAAAGCCACCGGTGGTTCCGAACTCGTTGTCCGAGAAATTTTGAATCACATTGATGCTGATTTGTATGCTCTGATCGATTTTGAATCGAGCAATAAAGAAAGTTATTTATATAAACGTCAAATTGGTAAGACGTTTCTCCAAAACTTTCCATCTGCCCGCAACGGTATACAAAAATACTTGCCTTTGTGGCCTTTGGCAATTGAACAACTTGATTTGCGGCATTATGACGTAATTCTGTCTTCATCTCACGCTGTTGCCAAAGGAATCCTTACCACTCCCGAACAGGTGCATATTTGCTACTGTCACAGCCCTATGCGCTATGCCTGGGACTTGACCTTTGATTATCTTCGCTACAGCAAACTGGGTAGTGGCTTACCTGGGTGGGTGACGCGATATTTATTACATCGTTTGCGGCAGTGGGATGTATTGAGTGCCAATCGCGTTGATTACTTCATTGCTAACTCGCAACATACGGCTCGGCGGATTTGGCGTTGCTATCGGCGAGAAGCAACAGTCATTTACCCACCAGTGAATATCGCGGAATTTCCATTTCTGTCTGAGAAAGAGGACTTCTACCTGACAGTTTCCCGCTTAGTGAGTTACAAGCAAATATCGTTGATTGTCAGGGCTTTTAATCAACTAAAACGACCATTAGTAGTCATTGGTACAGGAGATGAAATGAACAAGATTCGCGAGATGGCAAACTCCAATATCCAAATACTGGGATGGCAGCCCGATAATGTGGTAAAAAAATATATGTCTAGGGCTAAAGCGTTTGTGTATGCAGCTTGTGAAGATTTTGGGATTGCCCTAGTGGAAGCACAAGCCTGTGGTACACCAGTAATTGCCTACGGTGCAGGAGGGGCTCTCGAAACAGTGCGAGATATCCGCTCTTGTGTAGATACAGGGACAGGTATATTCTTCAAGACGCAAACAGAGGCGGCTTTAGTGGAGGCAGTAGAAAAGTTTGAAGTGTATGAGGGTTCGTTCAGTTCCGAGTATATGCGATCGCACGCCGCGCAGTTCTCACCGCAAATCTTTGCAGATCGTTATCTAAATTTTGTAAACAAGTGCAACGAAAAAGACCGTTTTCGGAATGATGGTCTTGGTTAATGTCTTACTTTTTTTAGGCTTTTGGCAATTTTCCCCAGAAGCACATCATTTTGGCTTTAATATTGGGACTATGTGTGGTGTGGATTATTAAGGAGTATGATGACTGCCCAGAGCTCACTCCTCTCCGGCAAGCGAGGCGTAAGGCAAGACACCAGAACGTCTACGCGTTTCTTAAAACGCGGTCAAAAAACGAAAACACCAAAAGTTAAACCCAAAGGTTTATCTTTTCAGGGTTTAAACGGAGAGTTTGCCAAACGACTGTTCGATATAGTGTTTTCGCTGTCGGTATTGATTTTGTTCTTCCCCGTCTACTTAATTTTGGCCTTGCTGATTGCCTTCAGCTCAGAAGGTCCAATTTTTTATGTCCAGGAACGGGTAGGAAAAAATTACAAAGCGTTTAATTGTATTAAATTCCGAACAATGGTAAGCAATGCGGACGAAATCCTCATGCAAATGATGGAAACATCGCCCGAATTGCGACAAGAATTTGAAAGCAGTTTTAAGCTCAAACAAGACCCCCGGATTACCAAAATTGGTCGATTTTTGCGAATTACTAGCTTAGACGAATTTCCCCAGTTCTGGAACGTTTTAAAAGGGGACATGAGTGTAGTCGGCCCCCGGCCCTTAGTAGCAGAAGAACTACCAAAATACGGTTGTCACATTGATGAGATTTTAACAATCCGTCCAGGAATTACTGGTTTGTGGCAGGTATCTGGGCGTAATGACATTCCCTATCCTCGGCGAGTCCAAATAGACCTACATTATGTCAAATTTAGGAATTTCTGGCTTGATTTATGGATCATCTTGAAAACTGTTGATGTAGTTATTCTACCCAAAAATAACGGGGCATACTGAGTCAATATTTAGGGGCAATTCTGTGGGGCAGTTAATGCCCCTAAAATTCTAATTTCAAATACCTATTTTATTCAGTCTTCACAAAACCAGACATATATGAAATTTTGACAAAAAATAACGTATACAAAAAGAATCTTGATATATCTGGTAAAAGAAAAATATACATACTTAAAAAACCTTGGTCTATCTAAGGTTTAACTTAGGTGTTAAATTATTTTTATTAAGTATATTTATTTACGGGAAAAAGTCTCAGAACAACAAGAACTCGTAGGTTTCCCGTTAGGCAATTTAGCGATTAACTGCTAGGTTGTATCAGATTAGCTGTAACTTTTTAATACACATAAGGGATAATTGAGCATGACGCAACAGAAGCGAGCGTTGATTACTGGTATCACTGGTCAAGATGGTTCATATCTAAGTGAGTTTTTACTGGAACAAGGTTATGAGGTTCATGGCATCATTCGCCGGACTTCTACTTTCAACACAGACCGCATCGATCACATTTATGAAGACCCTCACAAACAGGGAGTGCGGTTGTTTCTTCACTATGGTGACTTGACAGATGGTACGACGTTGCGACGTATTTTAGAAGAAGTCAAACCAGTAGAGATTTACAACCTCGGCGCTCAATCCCATGTCAGGGTAAGCTTTGATTCACCAGAATATACAGTGGATGCTGTAGGAATGGGGACGCTGCGTCTGTTGGAAGCAATTCGAGACTACCAACACCGGACTGGAATTCAGGTGCGATTTTACCAGGCGGGTTCTTCCGAAATGTATGGTTTAGTACAGGCAATACCCCAAAGTGAGACAACGCCCTTTTATCCCCGCAGTCCTTACGCCTGTGCAAAAGTTTACGCCCACTGGCAAACTGTAAATTATCGTGAGTCTTACGATTTGTTTGCTTGCAACGGTATACTTTTTAACCACGAATCACCAAGACGTGGTGAAACCTTTGTAACCCGCAAAATTACTAGAGCAGTTGCTGGTATAGTTGCTGGTAAGCAAAAAAAGATTTACATGGGTAATCTAGACTCTAAGCGAGATTGGGGCTACGCGAAGGATTACGTGAAAGCAATGTGGTTGATGTTACAGCAAGACCAGCCAGACGATTATGTAATTGCTACTGGTGAAACCCATTCAGTGCGAGAATTTTTGGAACTAGCATTTAGTTACGTAAATCTCAATTGGCAAGATTACGTAGAGTTTGATGAGCGTTACCTCCGTCCATCTGAGGTAGATTTGTTGATTGGCGATGCTACGAAAGCACGCCAGAAGTTGGGCTGGAAAACATCAGTAACCTTTGAAGAATTAGTTTCCTTAATGGTAGAAGCAGACTTACAAGCATTGGGTCACACTTCACCCAATGGAAAAGGTTCGCAATTTCCATTGGATATTGCCACTGTTCGTCAAGAACTCGGCGCTTTGCACTTCTGATTTGCACCACAGAGGATAAAAATATGACCGCCTTAGAACTAAAAAATCAACGAATTCTCGTCACTGGTGGGTCGGGGTTTCTAGGTCGTCAGGTGATAGATCAACTGTGTAAAGCAGGGGCTGATCGTGAGAAGATTACAGTACCTCGATCGCGCGATTGCGATCTGCGTGTCTGGGAAAATAGCCAACGGGCAGTTGACCAGCAAGACATCATTATCCACTTAGCAGCTCATGTGGGTGGCATCGGTCTAAACCGCGAAAAACCCGCAGAGTTATTCTACGATAACTTGATCATGGGTACGCACCTAATTCACGCTGCCTATCAAGCTGGAGTAGAAAAATTCGTATGTGTTGGCACTATCTGCGCCTATCCTAAATTTACCCCAGTGCCATTTAAAGAAGACGATCTTTGGAATGGCTACCCAGAAGAAACCAACGCTCCCTACGGAATTGCGAAAAAAGCGCTTTTAGTTCAATTGCAATCTTACCGCCAGCAGTACGGTTTTAATGGAATTTACCTACTGCCAGTGAATTTATATGGCCCAGAAGATAACTTTGACCCCGGAAGTTCCCACGTTATTCCAGCATTAATTCGCAAAGTTCACGAAGCCCAAATTAAGGGAGAAAAGCAACTCCCAGTTTGGGGTGATGGTAGTCCCACCCGCGAGTTTCTGTATTCAGAAGATGCAGCGAGGGGGATTGTTATGGGGACTCAATTCTATAACGAATCGGAACCAGTTAACTTGGGAACGGGTTATGAAATCTCCATTCTTGATTTAATAACTCTAATCTGTGAATTGATGGAGTTTAAGGGTGAAATTGTTTGGCAAACTGACAAGCCTAATGGTCAACCCCGTCGTTGTTTGGATACTGAACGGGCCAAGCTTGCCTTTGATTTCACTGCCCAGGTGGGCTTTCAGGAAGGGTTAAAGAATACCATTGAGTGGTATCGTCAACACGCCGCATAACAATGTATTAGTGAATGTAGGGTGTAATAAGCTGGGCGATGCCCAGCTTATTTGTTTGAGGCTATAAATTTTCATGGACAAAGTTAATCATCAACTAAATAAAGCAAAACTACGCCGTACTCTACTCAAAACACGCCAATCAATGTCTGTTGGAGAATGGAGAGAAAAAAGCGATCGCTTATGCTTTCATTTACAAAACTCTACTTTATTTACCCAAGCAAAAACAATACTTGCGTATTTTAGCTTTCGCCAAGAACCTGACCTCAGTCCACTATTTGCAAATACCAAATACCGTTGGGGATTTCCTCGCTGCGTTGATAAATCCTTGTCTTGGCATATTTGGACACCTCAAGATTCTATTCAAAGTGGCGCTTATGGCATTATTGAACCGCACCCTGACGCTCCAATCTTAAATGCTGCCGAAGTGGATTTGATTCTTGTCCCCAGTATAGCTTGCGACTATCAAGGATATCGCCTGGGCTATGGCGGCGGATATTACGATCGCTTGCTCAGTTTACCGCAGTGGCAGACAAAACCGACTATCGGAATTGTCTTTGATTTCGCCTATTTATCCCAAATACCTATTGAATCCTGGGATAAACCACTACAAGCTATTTCTACCGAAACCGGATTGACTCGGAAAGGTTGAAGCATTCAGGATAATGAAGACACATTATCAAATGTTTTATGACTAATCCAACGTCATCTACCACTGAGCAAGAAGCAATAATCGACGAGATAATAGCAACTAGCCTCCAAGCTCAACAAAAAACAGGCCCAGACCTCCGCCAAATTCATAGCAAAAGTCATGGACTCCTTGCAGGAGAGTTTATTATTGAACCTAATCTTCCTGAAGACTTGAGAGTAGGTTTGTTCAAAAAGCCCCAAACCTATCCTGCGTGGATTCGTTTCTCTAGTGGTGGTTCTCCTGAAAAGCGTGGTAAATTCCACTCCGATAGCCAGCCGGATGTTCGCGGTATCGCCATCAAGGTGATGAATGTAGATGGGCAAAAAGTGCTGGATGATGAAGAAAAAACTCAAGATTTTATACTCAACAATTATCCTATTTTCTTGACCAAAGATGTTCGTGATTACGCCGATCTTTCGAGAGCAGGTAGTGGACAACTTAGCCCAGAACGCATCCAGGAACTTGGTTATGCCTTTGCAATCTTGCAAAAGATTGGCAGCCAGAAAGTAGGAAATCCGCTTTTGATTCAATATTGGAGTATGGCTCCGTTTAAGTTTGGAAATCGCATTGTCAAATTATCTGTCAAATCTCAACAGCCTGAACAACCACCCGAAAAACTTCCCGAATCAGAAAATTACCTCCGAGAAGCAATAGTCAAATATTTGACTGAAGAAGGTAAAGAAGCATCTTTTGACTTCTTTATTCAGTTTTATGTAGATGATGAAAAAACGCCCATTGAAGACCACGTTAAAGAATGGCAAGAAGCAGATTCACCGTTTGTTAAAGTTGCAACTGTTCGCATTTTTAGTCAGAAATTTGATTTTGAAGAACGCAAACGCTTGGATGAGGGGATGTTGTTTTCCCCTTGGCATACACTGCTAGACCATGAGCCTGTTGGAAGTGTGAATCTCTCTCGCAAGAGGCTTTACAGCGAACTTGCAAAGTATCGACGAGAACAAATTGCCCAACGTTTGCTGGAACCACAACCTTATGTAGCGGTTGAAGATTAACCACTATAACTTGATTTAAAACTGTAGGATGATAGGCTATAAGCCTACTTGAGATGTATCAAAGTTATAAGTTTTGCAACCAAAACTATTGTAGAGGCGTAAGATTTTACGTCTCTACTCTCTACATCTATATGGATTTAGATTCCGACTTATTGAATTTTGTTATTGTAAGCTCCTAAGCACAATCAATTTAGAGTATTTAGGTTATTAATCAAATGCTGAACTGGAAAAAATCACGATCGCAAAATCTGCTAATGTATGCGCTATTGGGAGCGATCGCACTGGTGATGCTCTTTCCTTTACTGTGGCTAATTAGCACAGCCTTAAAATCGCCAACGGAAAATATCTTACAGTCGCCGCCACAGCTATTGCCCGCGTCACCGACACTAGATAATTTCTTTAGTGTGTGGAACTCTCTACCTTTTGGGCAATACCTGTATAACAGCACTTTGGTGTCAGTGCTGACTGTTGGCTTAAATCTACTGTTTTGCGCTTTAGCTGCCTATCCCTTGGCAAGATTGTCATTTGTGGGGCGAGACTGGATTTTTGTGGCGATTGTCTCGACGATTATGATTCCCTTCCAAATCGTGATGATTCCCCTCTATATTTTGACAGTCCAGTTGGGTTTGAGAAATAGTTATTTAGGAATGATTTTTCCGAGTTTGGCTTCTGCCTTTGGCATTTTTCTATTGCGCCAAGCTTTCATGAGTGTCCCCAAAGAGATAGAAGAAGCCGCCCGAATGGATGGAAGTTCGGAGTTAGGTTTGTGGTGGCATGTGATGTTACCAGCAGTTCGCCCAGCATTAGTAACTTTAGCTATTTTCGTATTCATTGGTGCTTGGAGTGACTTTCTGTGGCCTTTAATTGTCATCCAAGACGAAAATTTATACACTCTTCCTTTGGGAGTCGCAAAGCTAGCAGGGACATTTTCTCTTGACTGGCGGTTGGTAGCTGCTGGCTCAGTAATTGCGATCGCTCCAGTATTATTACTATTTTTATTTTTACAACGTTACATTGTACCCACAGAAACAGGTAGCGGTGTTAAGGGTTGAATAAGAAATGGAGATAAGGGAACACAAGAGAAAAACTAATGACAAATTCAATAAGCACCAGTTTTTTTCAATACTACCGAGATAGTTTTAATAATCAGACTCAGGTCATAACTTACAGACCACTTGCGTTGATAATCTATATCCATTTTGACAATGGTTTCAAAGTCTGTAATACTCGAACGACCATTAGCCTGCCATTCTCCAGTAATGCCTGGTTTGACTCGTAATCTATCCCAGTGATGTGGATCATAATTGCTGACTTCATCAGGAGTGGGTGGACGAGTCCCAACTAAACTCATGTCCCCTACCAGAACATTCCAAAATTGGGGAAATTCATCTAAACTGGTACGCCGCAAAAATTTACCCATAGGAGTAATGCGAGGATCGTCAACAGATTTAAAAATGTGACCTTTGGCTTGATTTTTAACCAAATGCTTGACTTTATCAGCATCTACGATCATGGAGCGGAATTTCCATATGCGAAAAGTTTTTCCGTTCAAACCACAGCGAATTTGAGAATAAAATATTGGACTTGGCTCATGAATAAAGGTAGCAATCGCCACAGGAATTGCTACCAGAAACGTAATTATTAGCCCCACAATGGCTCCAACAATGTCAATTAACCGTTTTCTTAGGCTTAAAGTTGAAGGGTGTAAAGGCTGTTGCGAACAATTAACTGAATAAAGAGAAAGATTATTCACAAGGTCTAACTTATTTTATAACAGGAATTTTGGCATTAGTAGTGTAGACGTGGAGATGATTGATAGACAATTTTTACTACTCTTGTCTTTACCACTGAGTGTTAATATACACAAAATTTAAACAATATAAAAACCGAAAACCCAAAGTTTACAGAATCTTCCAATTGAACTCATAGATTGTAAATTTACAGTATTTCTATCCATCAAATTAAAACAGCTATTGTTAATGTTACACATCAAAAAAATTACTATACTTAAGTACTAGTAGTACTTTGCAAAATTCAAAATGCTTATGACATAATATTAACCCTTTGTGAAACTACACAAAATCAGCCTTGGTCAGGCTTGAGACAATATCCCATTGTTCTGGAGCAAGCTCAGATTTAATAGTTATAAGCATTTTGAATTTTGAATAGTATCCTTATTTCTAGGGGGATTTACTAGTCTCAATAATGAACCTCTAAGGCGAAATTCACTGTATATGGTTCCTCTAATGATTGCTGGTTACTAGCCTTGATAGCATCTAGATAGCGACGCAAATGCAACAGTTGTTGAGAATTGGGACGATAGGTGAGGCTCCCTTGTTTTTCAAAAAGTGGTGCTGTGGCGATCGCCTGATAGTCAGGATTTTCTTGTGAACTCTGGGTTAGCCAAGTTGAATCTATAACTGAAGGTATTAATCCTGAAGGGAGTTCACCTTCCAAAAAAGCTAGCAGGCGTTGCTGACAAGTGCGAGTATTGATCCCGCGACTCTCAAATAACTGGATAACTTCACCGAAAGATAAAGGCCGGTCTGGTAGCAGCCGCAGCAATTCTGTAAATAAGAAATAATCAGTGTACTGTTGTCTGGGTATATCTAATATCTGGGGATGTAAAGGCAGCATCGCTAAACCATAAGCAACCCGACTGCAATTAGGAGCGCCATTTTCGCCAAGATATAAATCTTGAATAATCTTGGTGCTGGGGAGTTTTTGCTTTAACCAACGGTTTACTGTCCCAACACAAGCCACACCACCAGTCAGGATAGCTTGATTAATAGATTCTGTCGGGATACCACGAGCTACCAATAATTTGTTGAGTTCTCGGTTCAGGCGGCGCACAAAGGGGATAAATACCTGGCTTTCTAAGTCTCGTCGCTGCAAAATCCACTGCTGATCGGCTAATTCCAGGGTAAAAGATTCTTGGTGCTGCAAAATCAGCTTCAAAGCTAGTGCCGCATCTAATACCGCTTGTCCCAGTAGAGAACTTTCTAGACGCTGCTGAAGACGAATCCGCGCGTTAATATCTGGCTCTCCGACTCTCGGTAGTTCTAATTCTTCCAACCCTAAACTCTGCCAGCGCATTTGGTCTAAACCGGGAATTGACGGTTGCCATTGCCAAGGATTGCTGCTGGTAGTTTTGCGATCGCTTTGTGTTTCTCTGCGTGATTGCCGAGATTTAGGTGGTAATAGCAACTGGCAAATAATATCTTGTTCAATTCCCTTGCCAGCATAAGCAAAACTATGGAGCATGAAATCATTGTATGTCAATTGCGGTAAGCTTTCTGGGACATCAACTAGCAACATTTCTGTGGCAGTTGTCCCAATGTTGATTACCAGAGTGTTACCAACAATCGGATGTTCGCTGGTTTTTGCTGGATGAGAACCTTGACGTTGGCTTAATTTTACTTGCTCACCGTTAGCAGCATCGAGTTCTGGGAGTAAACTAGCGATCGCTTCTTCGATAAAAAAGACTTGCTGCGGATGTTGGATGAGTTTACTGGTCAGTAAAGCTTCCCTCACATTAAAGCGGTATTGTTCCGACCAGCTAGATGGACAGGTGCAAATCACACCAGCAATATTATTGATAATCTGCGGAAAATCTTGTTCGCCGATCCCAACAGCAGCAGCCATTAAACTAGGGGTGGTACAAGTTTTTTCGGATTTGAGGGTTAATAGTAGTTTAGAGAGCGATCGCACAACCCAAATTAAAGGCCCTGCCGAAAATTCATTTAATTGTAAAACAGGTTCCCATTTTTGCCGTTCCCTCTTATAGGGAATGGCTACTTGTAAATAGGGCTTCAACTGTGCCGAGTAGAGGTTATTTGTTGTCGAATCTGCTGTTGATTTACGTGTTGTAGAAGGAGCCGAGTGGTCAGGTGCTTTATCTTGAGCAACAGCCGCAGGTGCTGTCTGCTCATTGACTTCTATATTTACACTTTCACCCTGGGGTATCGAAGCTGTAGGAAGATAAACCTCTGTTGGCAAACGAAATGATTCCTGGAAGGAACTTGTTCCCGGCGGATTTTCTGCTGACCAGTAGATAGGATGTACAACAAAAGTCGATCGATTTAATAATGTGGTAGAAATTCCGGTTGTACCTAAATCAATTCCTAAATACCAAGCTGGTTCTAGAACATTGGGTGAAACTTCTGGATTATTGATGGAGTTGGAAATTGAGGATAAAAAACTGTCTTGAATAGGAGTTGTGATTTCCTTTTTTTCTTCAGTTTCTACCTGGGTAACTGTCAAACTTGATAAATCCGCAGTTGAGGTATTTTCTGTTTGCGGCTCAGGGTAAATTGTAGGGATTGTGTCTTGAGTTTTATCAATTACTTCCGAGACAATATCCAAATTGGTAGCTGGCTGCGAATCAGAATTTAGCTGCTGATCAAAATTAGCCAAATCTCGATCTAATTGCTGCAACTGTTCTTCATCTAAAGAAATATCAGGTACAGATGGAATCTGGTTTAACTCAACAGAAAGCAAGTTTTCTTGTGGTGAAGCAGCAATGTAGTTATCTAAAAAAGGGTCTGGCGGATCATTGTTGCTCAATATTTTCGGTGGAGCAATACCTTCCGTTGACTGTTCTACGAGAGGCTGCGCGTAGCTTGCTTCCCCGTAGGGGTATGCCAAAGCAATTTCTGCTGCTTTTGGAGTAACTGGTGCTGTACTTGTGCCATCATCCATAAAGGATGATACTTCCAGCAATTCCTGTTCACTACCTGCATCAGTCAATAGATCAGTTAGGGTATTAATTGTATCTACACTAGATGGCTGAGTCTCGAGTTGTGTTGCGGAACTGTCTGTTTGTGGTGTAGAAAAGCTCAGAGGCAAATCTAGCTCAGTATCCTCTGCAAAAAAACTAGCTGGCTGAGTGTCGAGTTGCGTCGGGGAACTATCTGCTTGTGGTGTAGAAAAGCTCAGAGGCAAATCTAGCTCAGTATCCTCTGCAAAAAAACTAGCTGGCTGAGTATCGAGTTGCGTCGGGGAACTGTCTGTTTGTGGTGTAGAAAAGCTCAGAGGCAAATCTAGCTCAGTATCCTCTGCAAAAAATAGTTCTTCCTGTGGCTCTGATAATAAATCTGTAGCTTCTACTAAAGTCTTTTGAGCTGAAATACCTGTATCTGGTGTCACAACCGCAGAATCAACGTTTTGAGGTACAGATGGACTCTCAGCGATTGTTAACGTTGATTGGGAGGCTGTGGAAGCAGATAAGTCATTTGTCGATACATCAAGACTTGGGTTATTAACATCACCAGTACCAAATAAACTGGCGTAAAGTTGGTCTACTTCATCACCAACTAATGCAGAAATATTTTGCGATAATTCGGTCAGGTTTTCGGAAGATTGAGACGAGTCTATACCAAGCTGCAACAGCACTGCATCTAGATCCTCTGTGAGGGTAGTATCCTGTTGCTCAGAATTTATTGTGAGTGGAGATGAAGTTTCTGGCAGGATTGCCTCCAGGGGTTGAGATGCAGCTTCAGCAGCGATCGCGGTTGGTTCAGACAATGATGGTGATATCTCAGATTCTACCCTCAGCAAAGATGGCGCGGAAATAGGGGATTGTTGCTGTAAATGCTGAGTCAAATTGTTGAGAAAGCTGGCCATCAACTCTTCGCCTTGCATTCCCTTGCTATGCATTCTTGCCAGTGCTTGCGACAGCGATTCGTAATAAGTATTAATATTGCGCTGTAGTGCTTCAAAGACTACATTCACAGTCCCATCTAGTGATAATAGGCGTTGATCCAACTCCCTGGCTAGCTGGGTTAACTGCTCTACACGGTCTACTGATTCTAATAAAGGTTGAGTTACAGAGGTGGCGTGATTATTTGCTTCTGGAGAAATGGCCGAATTTTCCCCCGGTTGTGCTAACAGTGGGGTTACAGTTGGCACCAGCCGATTCATGAGTACCTGTAAAAACTCGGTAATCATTTGATCTTGGTTTGTCAACTGTTGCGCTAAGGAGTAGTTTTGCAATCGCCTTTGCTCTAGTTGCCTAATTTCTTGCATGAGAGTGGCTCGCTCTTGCAATAGGCCTTCTAATTCCGATCGCAATGGCTGGATCAAGCTCGAAAATTCACTTTTTAATTGTTCGGCTGCAACAGGACTCTGTTCCTGATGGGATTCGAGTGGCGGTAGGGGATACTGATTATAACCTCGCTCAACAAATTTTGTTAATAAAGGCGAACGCGGTTCTTCGGAAGAATTATTTGGGATATCGCTCTCTAATGCTTCTTTTTCTTGGAGCCTCACCAAGAAGTTGCGAATTCGTTCTAAAACTTCTTTAGGTTCCTGCCCCTGACCAGGCAGAAATCTAGACAAGCGCTTGCCACCACTGGCAAGTAAGTTGTCAATGTCTGCGATCAGCTTTTGAATTTCATCTGCACTGGAAGTCACTTTTATTACCTTACCTAAAAACGTATATCAACTAATGTGACAATTAATTTACAGTCACCGTACCCCTGCGAGGAAGTAAGCTCCCATCTGAGAAGTTTTGAGTGGCAAAAGCTTCTGCTTGGACTTGTGACTGTCATTATGTTATGGATTACTGGGAGTTGTGGCAATCTTGAGTCAGCGTTTGTTTAAGAAGCTTTGTTTTGCCGCTGATTGGTTGCCCATTTTCGAAAATGGACATGGGGAAACAAACTCTTTTTCTGGTATAATTGTACATCTTGATATCAATGCCGTAAGCGAAAATCAAGCTCATAGGTACACGTCGCAAAAGAAAGATTTATTTGAGTCTTGAGAATCATGACTCCCGCCCTTGGAGGGAATGCAAGACAATAGGACTATGATGTTCTCTTGGCTATTCGTGATTAATTGAGAAGCCCTGACCACACCGCCTAGCGGTTGGTGTGTGGTAGTTCATCCTAATCAAGTTTGCAGTGCAGCTAGCCCTTGAGCAATATAACTGCCGGCTATAAACTACTTTTTGCAAAACTTTTACCCCGTTTAAACTTATAGGTAAAGATTATTTTAGAAAAAGGTTCTTGTCGTATTCTTATGTAGCATAGTTTAGTTTTCTCTTTTAATAGGGAGCTGTGCTTTGATGACTAAGGCTAGAAATGGCGCTCTTGTTTGTTGTGTGTACATAGCAGCTTCAATAAAAATGTCGTAATGGAAGACCGATATAGCTTGCAAGCACAGGCTAATCCCTGGATGATCACCTCCGCTCCCTTTTTTCAAGGGTTGCCAGAACCTGCTGTGGAATCAGCCCTTGTCCATCTTGTTACCCGCACTCACCCAGCCAATCAGGTAATTCTGCTAGAAAATGACTGGGGTGGTTCTGTGTATTTTATTATGGACGGATGGGTCAAAATCCGCACCTACAATCTGGAAGGAAAAGAGGTAACGCTAAATATTCTTGGTAAAGGGGAATTATTTGGTGAAATGGCGGCGCTAGATGAAGTTCCTCGCTCCACAGATGTGATTACCTTAGCCCCAACAGTAATTGGCAGTATGCCTGCTCAGGATTTTGTCAAGTTACTTCAGATAGAACCCTTGGCTGGAGTTCGATTGGCGCAATTAATGGCACGACGTTTGCGGCAAGTAAATCGCCGATTGCGTTTGCGGGAATCTGATAGCCAGTCACGAGTGGCAGATACATTGCTATTTTTAGCAGAAGGACAGGGAAAAAAAGGGCAAACAGGAACCGAAATCCCCAATTTACCTCATCGAGAATTGAGTAGTTTGAGCGGACTGGCACGGGAAACTGTGACACGAGTATTGACAAGGCTAGAAAAAAAAGGCTTGATTAAACGGGATCAAGACACTATTTGTATTCCCGATTTGTCAGCCTTGGAAAGAATGATAGTTTAAGAACTTGTCAAATATGAGTATTTTAGATTCTCTGCCAGATGAACCGGAGGAAGAACCATCAACTGAATCTTCAACTCCCCACAATCATTGGTTAAACAAAGAACAAGAGTTAATGCCTCCTCAACTCAAGGCTGATGCGCCGTTGAGGATGGTAGAAACGGCATTTTTAGCCAGTACTGCTAGCTTAATTTGGTTTATTAATTTCTATTTTCCCTTGGGCCCAGTTTTACGGATATTTTTTCCGGTTCCCATCGCTCTAGTTTATCTGCGTTGGGGCAAGCGTGCGGCATGGATGGCAGCACTCACCTCTGGGTTACTGCTAACTGTACTGATGGGGCCAGCCCGTAGTTTGCTGTTTGTCATGCCCTACGGGTTTATGGGCGTGCTTTTGGGAGCGACATGGTATCGTCGTCGTGTTCCCTGGATTGTTTCTATCACCTTGGGTACGCTATTGGGTACTTTGGGGGTCTTTTTTAGACTGTGGTTGTTGTCTGTTTTGTCGGGTGAAGACCTGTGGATTTATGTGATTACCCAAGTGACTGAGTTTATTGAGTGGGTATTTTTAAAGCTGAGTTTATTGGCGAGTCCCAGCGTATTTTTGATTCAAGTGGGAGCGATCGCTCTAATTTTACTCAACAACTTTATCTACCTTTTTGTGGTACACCTCGCAGCATGGTTTCTTTTTGACCGTCTGGGCAATCCCATTCCCCGTCCACCACGCTGGGTACAAGTCCTCATGGATTATGAGGGATAGTCATTTGTCATTTGTCCTTGGTTAAATAATTAGTCCTAACTAATTCCCAATGCCCAATTCCCAAATTCGTATTTATACCCAAAAAGAACAAGGTGAAGAATGGCTACGACGATATCGTGGTTGTCTGCCCGTATTTGGATGTGTTTTAGGATTTACTGAAACTGGTTTAATTCCAGGGATTTCAGCAGCCGGTCGAACTCCAGAAGATCGGAAATATACTGCTTGTGCCGATGCCGAGTTTTTGTACTACGGCCCAGAACATAAGCCCCAACATCCCCTACCACCATTAGCGGCTGGGGCTTCACCTGTGCTGATTTCTCGCGCTGTCTTTGAGTCACTAAAGATACCAGTTCATTTGTTTAATGCTGGTTTACCCTACCCTCCGGCTGTGCCATTAATTGATTTGGGTGGCGCTTCTGCTAAGTGTTTAAGTGGAGGCGCTGCTATGGAAATTACAACGGTACATCACTTGTTTAAACAAGGGCTACTTTGGGGAGAACGCCTTGCTGCCAATATGCAACAGAGTTATGTGATTTTTGGTGAGTGCGTCGTTGGAGGTACTACAACTGCCCTGGCAATCTTAACTGCTTTAGGTATAGATGCTGCCGGAAAAGTTAACAGTAGCCACCCTATTTGTAACCACAAGCAAAAGTGGGCACTAGTGCAAGCAGGGCTAGAGAAAGCAGAAAGCAGGGGGCAGGATGAGATATTTCAATCTCAAATCATGACTTCCATAGATCCGCTAAAAATCGTCGCTGCTGTGGGCGATCCCATGCAGGTGGTGGTAGCTGGGATGGCGATCGCAGCTAGTCGTAGTTGTGGTGTAATGCTTGCTGGTGGGACGCAAATGCTGGCGGTTTATGCTCTGATGAGTGCGATCGCTCAAGCTTACGCCTTATCATGGCAACCAGAAGCAGTAGTTATAGGCACAACTCGTTGGGTAGCAGAAGATCCTACTGGGGCTACAGTTGACTTAGCCCTCAGCTTAGAAAAAGGCAACTTGACTCCGAGTGGAAGAACCCCTCCCCTATTAGCAACTAATCTCAGCTTTGCTGATTCTCGTTATCCTCAACTGAGAGCTTATGAGCAGGGCTTTGTGAAAGAAGGTATGGGTGCTGGGGCAGCTTGCATAGCCGCCCATCTTAGCCACAATTGGCAGCAACACCAACTTTTAACAGCTATTGAATCTCAGCTTGAACGGCTAAGTACAGCATTTCATTAATTCATAGGGAATTAAATTTGTCAGGACTTTACATCCCTCTGCGCTTTCTTAAAAACTTCCATTTGTTTCATAGTGAGGAATGCACTAAAAGCTTATGATCCTACACATCACACTATTACATATATTTACGTAATAGTGTGTTTTGCTTTTCATCAATTTGATAGCTGGATTAGTTGCTTATACTTAAATATATGCCCACAAAACCATCACTTGATATTGAGCCTAAAGGTTTTCCTTCCATACCTCCAGGCATTTTTGTAATTCGTTGAACTGAGGTTAAATTTAATGAATTCTTTCTCTAAGTAATTGTTCTTCCAAGGCAGCAATGCGATTGTATGCTGCTGTTAACTGCGCTGTTAGTCGTTGTATTTGAATTTCTGGTGTTATATTATCTCCACTTTGACGATGCATATCTAGATAAATACCATCTGTTAATACATCCTTGTGTTCCATTTCTGGATTTAAACTGATACGTCTGAGCTGATAGCCTCCAGCCGCACCATTTTCCTGATAATTATCCTTTGCTTGTGTATTTGCTATGGAACACTCTGAGAAAGTTTGAGTGACTTTAGCATCAAGTTGCTCAATTACTTGACAGAGGGCATCCAGTTTTTCGCTTAAAGTCAGGATCTGCTGCTGTAATAGCTCCATTTAATACCTTTATCCGTACATTTTCTATATGTTATTCAATTTACTCCCAACCTTAACGATACTTATGGATTATTTAAGTATTGATAATTTTTGGTGCAAATGTGACATTTAAATCATTATTTCTAAATGTAGGTAAAGTTGGACTATAAGTACCACTAATGAAATTTATGGAGATAAATTCACTTTTAGGTAGTAATTTGCCGATAAAGTTGCTATTTTGAGTCAAATATTCCAAATTATCGGTATCAACCAGAGAAAACTCCAATAAATTTCCAACTCCGCTTTTTCACCTAGTCAGCCTCTGGTGAATCTCTGCTTAATATTAGGTATAATCAAAAATCTTAAATCCAAAATCAATGGATCGACGGTCTTTTTTGCTCGGTACAAGCACACTGGCACTTTCACAACTGCTTTTTGGCTGTGGTGGAAACAGGCAGACGCAACTAAAAGTACAGTTATTAAAAGGTTCTATACCTGGTCAGGTGGTGAATCAGTTCCACAAAGGTTTGCAGCAACAGGTGCAGTTAAAGTTTGCCCCAGTCGAGCAGATAGAGGATTTATTTCAGCAATTACAAAATTGGCAGAAAAAACCAAAAGCCACCGATGAACAAGGATGGAGTCGCTTTATACCCTTTAGGCAAGGTCAAAAAACGGCTGATGCAGACCTCGTGACATTGGGAGATTACTGGCTAAAAGCAGCTATTGAGCAGAAACTGATTCAACCACTCCAAGAGTTACAGGGAAACCAATTAAAGCAATGGTCTGCTTTAGATGAAAAGTGGAAAAAATTAGTAACACGCGACGACCAAGGTAACTTAGATACTCAAGGGAAGGTGTGGGGTGCGCCTTATCGGTGGGGTACCACGGTGATTGTTTATAACCGTGACAAGTTTCGAGAATTGGGATGGACACCCAAAGATTGGAGTGATTTGTGGCGAGATGGAATGCAGCAGCGCATTTCCCTACTTAATCAACCACGAGAAGTTATTGGTCTGGTCTTAAAGAAGCTAGGAAAATCTTACAATACAGAGAATCTTGACCAAGTACCAAACTTGGAAAAGGAATTACAGACATTAAACCAACAGGTGAAGTTCTACAGTTCCAAGAACTACTTAGAACCTTTAATTATGGGAGACACTTGGCTAGCGGTTGGTTGGTCAAGCGATGTACTGCAAGTTCTAGGACGTTATCCGCAACTTGGCGCAGTTATACCCCAGTCAGGAACAGCAATGTGGGCGGACTTGTGGGTGCGTCCCGCAGGTATTGATAAGGGTACTTTATCAGATCAATGGATTGATTTTTGTTGGCAACCAAGTACAGCTAAACAAATTTCGGTGCTGACTAAAAGTAATTCGCCAATTTCAACAAATATTGCCGCTTCCGACATCCAAGAACCATTACGGAGTTTGTTACAGAGCGATCGCGAAGTTTTGGATAAAAGTGAATTTTTACTTCCCTTACCGCCATCTGCAATAAAACAATACGAGTCTTTGTTCGCCAAAATGAAGGTTTAATTGGGCATTGGGCATTGGGCATTGGTTATTAATTATTCTCTTCCACTCACTTATCCCTCATTCTCTGCTCCCCTGCTCCCCTGCTCTCTGCCCCCTCTCACCTGCTTATCCCAACCATATTGCCTCATCTCCCCACTCCCCACTCCCTAATTGTCTAGAGTGAACGCTGTAAGCCTATCTTGTTCTTAACAGTTGTTTGGATACTGCATAAAGCTGGACTTGTACTAAAGTTGCAAGTGTAAGTTGCTAAGGGTTCCTTTTGATAATTAAATACCCGGACATTGTAACCAAAGTTTCGTGCAGCGCTACCCAAGCGATTTACGAAGTCATAGCGCTCTATATACTCTAGTAAGCTCCAAATTTGCTGATTTACGATCAAGTCTACTCGTGCAGCTTCCTTACCAGAAGCTGGATATGCTATCCAATTATCCAAGAGCTTTCTTTCAGAGTTTTGTTGTGCCCACCATAAACTCGGAACAGTTAATCCTTGTGGATGAATTGTGTTAGCTGTAATTACATAGTCTTTTGGCTTGGTCAATAAATCTAGTTCTAAAGGCGCACTCGATGGCGACGGTATCGGGCGGGTTTGCGCTAGCGAGGGCGACGGGATTAGTAAAGTGATGAGGGCAATGGTTAGTAGTAATGAAAATGATGTTTGGCGTTGGCGCAGCCCGCCATAGGCATCGCACAATTTAGGTATAGGCATAGCTGATACTAATTCGTAATTAAGGCATTAGTAAAAATTCGCACAATTTAAACTTTAATGGCAACGATGCAAATTATTCGATTGTCTGAGGTTTAACTTCCTTGTTGATACAGCGTCGGCTTGAGATATTCCTCCACGACGCGAATTAATTGTATTTGTTGCTCACCGAAGAGAGCAGGGGAGGCAGGAGAAGAAGAGAAGCAGGGGAGAAGAAAATACCTCTCCTGTTCAGAAGGGGTCTGAAGCTAGGCTGTTGACTTTGTTGGTTTGAAGGCAAAATTATTTCATGCAATAATGATGTTCTTAAATGCTCCTAAAGCACTTTCCCAAGCTGGGCGTTCAGAAAATGAATTATGAGCGCAATGCAGATACTCCCATAGGGCCACGAGTTACACCCAATTGATTTTGCAACTTCAACTCGCGCCATAGTTGGGAACCTGTAATCTCACCTTGCAATACTTGACGGTAGCGATGTATTATTTTAGTCACTTGATCAGGGGTTTCATTTACAAACTCGATACGAAAGTGACGTAATCCCAACTCTATCAGACGCTGTACGTACTCCGCTCCAGTTTGGGCTGTGCCGTTAAATACAGTATTGCGGCAACCTACATCTGCCTTGAGGACATGTTCGCTGCCTACACGATCTTTTAATTTTACTTCCTGCTTTTCACAAGGTCGCCCACAGTTAGTATGATCTGTACCTGTCGATAGAAAAGCACAGAATACGCAGTGTTCCATGTGGAACATCGGTATATGTTGATGGATTGTCACCTCAAACCACTGGGGTGGACAACTGGTGAGCAGGTCTTGCAGTTGGGAAATATTCAGGTCATAAGATGCCGTCAGCCGTTCTAAAGCAAAGCGTTGCTGAAAGTAGTCTGCCGTCAAGGGATTAGCAACATTGAGCGAAAAATCTCCAATACAACGGTCTTGAGCAAAGAATTGCAATTGATCGTAGTTCCGTATCAGATAGCCGTCTGCTTCACAGGCACGTACCTGCTGCAAAATCCAATTTTCCCCAGGTTTGGTAATTCGGGGTGGTGCAACCCAGATTGTGGGGAGTGGTGAGTTATCAGTTAAAAGTGAAGAATTGTCTACTTTGTTTTTTTGCTGTTGTTGGCGAACCATTTGCACCGCTTCTCGGTAGGCGCGGGGGTCTTCAAATTCACAGTAGAGTGTTTCAATCCCAGCTCTGAGGGCGGCTTGGAGTTGCTTAAGGTTTCGTACTAAGACGATGAGTGAGGGAGATGTAGCTTTAGCTTCCCGCAGGGTAGGAGAAGAGGAAAATGAGGAGGGGAGTAAATCTTGGAAAGTGACATCAGAACGTAATTGCCAGCGTTTAGGTTGACTTCGCAATTCTTCCAACTGCACCACAATTTCGCGCCGCATCCGGTTCAACTCACTTACGGGCAGCATAAAGGAAGTGCTGAGGTGGTTGGTTAGTTTTTCCAAAACGAAAGGCGTGTTACCGAGACGACCGAATTGTTCTTGTAAACGTTCTGTATCTAAGGGTTTAGTGTGCGCCTCCACTAGAGAAATTGCAGATTCTACCTGGACAATATTACCGAGTCGGTCGCGCGCGATCACAATCAATGGCTGACCAATTTCTCCATAAACCTCAACATCAATGGGACGCTGAAATTGTGGGTTCTCACCGGCAAAACTTTGACGCAGTTGCTTATCGAGTTCGGGATCGCTGGTTTTCCAAATGCGATCGCCCATATGCACTCGGCGCAGGTTCAAGTCATTTCGACCAAAGGTCAGCATTGCTTCTTTACCCTTAAACGCCACAGCATAAACCCGGCCGCCTTCTTCCTTCGCTTCTGGATGACCGCAGTCAAACACAATTCCATCCCCTGGTTTTACAGGCGCTTCCAGTTTGATTGTTACCTGTTCGTTGTGAATGCGGGTGACTTCACCTAAATAAACCCCACGTTTTTTACCAAAGCGGGCGTGAACTAGTTCTTGATTATTAATCCCGCCAAACCAACCTGTGTAGAGTCCGCGAGAAAATGCCATCTCTAGGTTGTAGTGTTCTTGATTAAGTGGAAGATCCCCCCAACCCCCCTTAACAAGGGGGGCTATTTTCCCCCCTTTTGAAGGGGGGCTAGGGGGGATCTCCTCCATCACTCCATCTAGGGCTTGCCGATAAACACGGGTGACATTAGCAACATACTCTGGAGCTTTTAGGCGACCTTCAATTTTGAGACAAGTTACTCCTGATTTCACCAAATCGGGCAAAACATCTAACCCTGCTAAGTCTTGAGGACTGAGTAAATATTTGCGTTCTTTTAAATTTACAACTTCCCCATCAGCGATTAAATCGTAGGGCATCCGGCAAGCTTGGGCACATTCACCTCGGTTAGCAGAACGTCCGCCTAAAGCCTCGCTAGTCAAACACTGACCGGAATACGCCACGCACAAAGCACCGTGAACAAAAACTTCCAAGGGCAGCGAAGTATCTTGTTGGGCAATCTGCTGCTGAATTTTATTAATTTCCTGAAGAGAACATTCACGCGCCAGCACCACCAATTGACAGCCGAGGGACTTAGCAAATTCCACCCCAGCCGCACTAGTGATGGTCATTTGGGTGGAAGCATGGATGGGAAAATCGGGCGAGAGGTGACGGATGAGACGACAAGTTCCGACATCTTGAACAATGACGGCATCCACACCTGCGGCAATAATTGTGCGGAGATATTGCTGCGCTTCTGCTAATTCTTTGGGAAATATTAGTGTGTTGACGGTGACATAACCCTTTACGCCGCGACGGTGCAGAAATGTCATCAATTGGGGTAAGTCTGCCTCAGTAAAATTTTCTGCCCGCATTCTGGCGTTGAAGCGATCCAAACCGAAGTAAATCGCATCTGCCCCATTTTCCACAGCAGCTTTAGCACATTCCCAATTACCTGCTGGTGCAAGTAGTTCAGGACGTTGAGGAGAGAGTTGGGGGCGATCGCTTTTCATCAGATTTAGGGAAAGTTAACTAGCACCATAGTGATTTTATCTAAGTTTGTCGGGGAGGGTGCGATCGCTCTTTTGTATAGAACGAGCGATACACCAAAATAATTCCTGGGAATACTGAGATTAAGTCTATGTTGGCAAACAAATATGGTTAATCCTTTCACTCAGAAACCCGAACCATATCCGTTCAAGGGAGGAGATGCCTCGGAATACGAGGTATTCATAGGTAAAGCAGGTACTTGGTGTACCCGCCATCATTCGACTGGAGAGACAATCCAATCTGTTCAACCAGCTAATTTTGATATGTTTAACATTGCTAATCTGGGAGTAAATATACTCAATCTTGGTGTAGGCATTTACAATGCTGCCCAACTTCACAAGGTCACAAAGAAATTAGACCGAAATCATGAACAGATTCAATTATGTTTTAATAGCATTCAAAATGCTCTTACTGTTCAACACCGCACTCTTGAGTTATTAGTTTGCAATCAGTGTAACTTAGCACAGCAAATGAATATTCTCCGTGAGGAAATGCGTACAGGTTTTCAAAATGTTGTAGCAGAAGTTAAAGATTTAGAAGCTCGTAGGTGTAGAGAAGAGTTTGAGACTCGAACCTTCAAATTACTTAAAGCTTATGAGCGGTTCAGTTATATGCTACCTGAATCACTGGAAGCAGACCAGCTTATTGAAAGAGCCGAAGATTTAGAAGCTTGGTTGAGAACTCAACTTAATCGTATTGATGCAGGAAAACCTGAAAGATTACCATTATTTGTGGCTCTTTCCTTTAGTATCAGAGCTAAAGCTGATGCGTTTGAAGCTAAAGGAGGAGATTACACAAGTTTTGCTACTAAAGATATTGGTTTACTAATAAATCAACTTCGTGATGAAGCTCGTGTATTTTGTGAGGGACGCAGTTTATATACTCTTGGGGTAGAAATACCAGAAATCCTCTACCAATATGCCCTATTAAATCGAAGTCTTTGTAAGGGACGTAATTTACAGACAAAATTAGACTCTGAAGTTATTTTTTCAGCAGAAGATGTGACTTGGGATGATGGGATGCAAAAATTAAGAGAATTATTCAAACCCAACATTGAAGATATTGAATTAATAGACCTTGAACATCTTGAATTCATAGGTGGCAACCAAGATATTAAGCTAAATACTATGGCAGACTACGATTGGTACATACGTTTTGCAAATCAAGATAGATTAACTTTCAAAGTTCACTCTCGTCCCTCAATAAAACTTTCTGATATTCTGCGAAACATAGGTCATCCAGAACCTCAGAGTGGGGGAATTGCAAAAACTACACTCAATACTCTTATGGCTTTTGCTCTGCCTGAAACAATAAATAATATTTCTCAGCTTATAAAAAATGAGTTTGAGTTAGAAAATTTTCCTAAACTTAGTGGTTTAAACAATTTAGATATACAGAAATAATAAATGAGCGATCGCTAAGTATGCTTATTCAATGGTCAAATGAGGATAATTGCTACTTGGTATACTTACCGGAATTCCTTTGGCAGCAATTCCATACTTATGGCAAAAGTTATGAAGTTTAAATAGCTCCCTAGACAGAGGAAGCGTCTAAAACGATTATTTAGCATTCCAACATATACTAGTAACGTATATTTGACTAGAATTAAAGTGTTATAGTGATTATCGTTTGGATACCATCTACGGTGGGGGTTTACGGAAGTGCGCCTCTACGAAAGACATGGCAGTTTAGCTATAAGTTAATATCTACCGTTTTACGGGTATTAGAAAAATGAGGTTTAAAGACTGGGCGACTAGGGTGTTACTAATCTCGCTGATGTTCATGGCTGTAATTGTAGTGCTGCTAATTGGGCGAGCGACAAAATTACACAATAATCCGACAACATCCCATGTATCTAATCCACGGGTTATGGCCTTCAGTCAATATCCGCAGGTGCAATTCCAATCAGCGAAAGAGCCAGAGAAAAAATCTCAACGTGTTATCAAGTCCCCAGTCAAGACTAACAAGCCTGTATCAAGGTACATAACTACTCAAGCTTTTGCAAAGTACAGACCTAGTTATCAAGTTGCTTCGGTTGATCCAAGTAACTATGGAGAACGGTACGCCCAAGATGTTAATGGTATACCTCTTCACAACCAACCGATTATCGTCCTTCATGAAACTGGTTATTCTGCTTCCAGCGCGATTAATTTCTTTCAAGTAGCCCATAACGATGAAAGTGTACAGGCAAGTTACCACGCTTTAGTCAAGTTAGATGGAACGGTGGTTTATCTAGTACCGCCAGAAAAGCGGGCTTTTGGTGCAGCTAACTCAGTATTTGATAGTCCACAAGGATTGGAAACTGTGCAGACTAATCCAAAGTTACCTGCATCTGTGAATAATTTTGCTTATCACGTTTCTTTGGAAACACCGCCAGATAGTTATGACAGTAACAGCCAACAAACCCATAGCGGCTACACGGAGGCTCAATATAAGTCTCTTGCTTGGTTAATTGCTCAAAGTCAAGTTCCAGACTATCGCATTACTACCCATCATCTCGTAGATCGTTCTGGTAAAAAAGTTGACCCGATAAATTTTGATGGTAATAAATTTCTGAGTTTACTTAATACTTTTCGTCAGGTTAGACCAATTTATAGAGCTAGTAAATAATTTATTCGTAATGGCGTGGCAAGGCTAAAATAGTGCATTAGACGTAGCGACTGTCTTAAAAGTCAAGCGATCGTGAACAAAAAACCGGGACTGTGAACATTGACGCAACAGGGGAACGCTGCGCTAGATTCGGTGGTGGCTGGTA